>JAUPVI010000053.1 GCA_030917105.1 Candidatus Babelota bacterium | reverse complement strand
TCAATTACTTGACCATATAAAACAAATGCCGAGCGGGCATTTTAGCTTTACCATCGCTGACGCAACGTTCACCGGCACAGAGGCTGACGCAGGCCAGGCAGCAGCATATGCTGTCACGCGGTACTTGGGCGAACTGCCAAACAGCATAGCACTCCATGCTACAAATTTTTTATCATTGAGCATTTTAGGAAAACAAAACCCTCTGCAATTTGCAAACTACATCCTGCCAAGTACTTTTGACGGCAAAACAGTACAAACGTATACGCTCACACCAGGGGTGCAAAGCCCACAACTTTCAACTACTATCTTCAAAGAAGAAGAGCTTCCTGCCGCAATGATTGCTGAAATGGAAGCACAACTTGCAAACATAGGTACCTGATCATGAAACGCTCATTCTTCCTATTGATCACAGCATTTTTCAACCCTCTTACGGCACAGACAAGCTATGATGTTATTGCTGACGCCATGATGCCAGGACTTTCTTCACTCAAAGAAGAAGATGAAATTCTCAGCTCACATGAACGGTATGCAACAGTATTATCAATCCTCAAAGATGGCAGTAAATACCGAAATATTACACAGCAGGCCACTCTCAATAAAACGACGATCAATGACCTCAACATCCTTTTCTACGACGCGAGTAAACCGAATTTTACCGTACTCAAAGGAATCAGCCGTACCAAGACAACACTTGGCGAATGCTCTCTAGCCAACATACTACTCACGCCAACGAAAAATATCGCGCTCCTGGAAGAGCGTCAACGAGTAATCAAATTCTTAGTAGAAAACGATGACGGCCGCATTGCCCTGCAAAACCTCATTACGCCATTTGCCGAACGAGAGCCGCAACTGCTTGCGCTCTGGAATAAAAATGACATTATCTACGGCAACAACATGGCCCAACTACTCTTCAGTGGCAAGATCGCAAAGCTCCGCTCGCCCATAAGCCTAGAGCTTAAGCGCCGATTCTACGATCTTTTTGAAAGTCTTTCTCCTATTTTCGGCCTTGCCGGCACACAATTTCTAAAAACCTTTTTCTTCGAGAAAGAACAAGATGGCCGCGCTTCCACAAAAGAAAAAATATTTAACGGCGTTTCGGTAGGCTTTACCGCATTGGGGCTTGCCATTGCATGGAAAACCATGTATTCCAAGCTCCGCAACCGCCGCATGCTTATTGCCTCACTCAAACAAAAACTGCATAGTCTTGTTGCGCTCGGAGAAACGCTCATAAACGTAGGAGCATATGGTCGTCGTTTTTCTTCTGCTAACATTGCACCTATTAAGGTCATCCAAAACTTCAGCGGCAAACAAAATGCCGATATACACACTTTTTTTCACAGCCTCACGAGCAAAGCATTTCAACAAGATAAAGGCTATTTTTCTCTTGGATTGGGCTCAGTACTCGCCTCACTTTCACGCTTCTTATCAATTCAAAGCCGTCTGACATCCGTTTTGAGTGCAATTGGCGAACTTGATGCTCTCTTAAGTATTGCAACATTGGTCCGCGAGTATCAAAATTCAGACAATCACTACTGCTACGCTACGTATGAGAAATTGGGTAGCGGTCCACACTTGTCCATTGAAGGCTTTTGGCATCCTAACTTGCAGCCAAACCGTGCCATTGCCAACACTATAGAACTCGGTGGAAACACAGCCCGCAACACAACCATTACCGGCCCAAATGCCGGAGGCAAATCAACTATCATCAAGGGGATTGTCTTAGCCTCCCTTTTCGCCCAAACAATTACCGTCGTTCCTGCTAAAGCAATACATTTAACACCGTTTGCCCACCTAAACACCTACCTCAATATCGTTGAGGATGCAGGCAATGCGCTCTCGCAACACCGAGCTGAAGTTCGTCGTGCCAACGAACTAATTACACAAATTATGAATCTAAAAGAAAACGAATACGCACTCACCGTCATGGATGAGATGTTTCGTTGTACCAATCCAGCAGCTGGCGCCGCAGCAGCCTATGGCATCGGCAAAGAGCTCGGCAAATGCCCCAATAGCCTGCTCATGCTAGCAACCCACTATTTTCATTTAACCAAGCTCAGTGATGAACCAGCAAGCAAGTTTGCCAATCATCACGTTGCTGCTTACAAGAACAATGATGGGTCGTTCACCTATCCATACACCCTCAACCCTGGCATCAATGCCACGGTCATCGCCCTTGACCTTCTGGCGCGAGAAGGCTTTAATGAGCAAGTCCTTCAGTATGCCTACGAGCATCTCAAGCGCGTAGAATCAAAAGAAGGGCTTATCGAGTACACCGAACGACTTATTAAAAGAGCAATCGAAGAGTTCTAGAGCCGAAATAATGCCTGAGCATTTTTTGTTGTTTGCGTAACAACTTCTACAAGCGCAACTCCCCGCGCATCGGCAATAGCCTGTGCAATAATGCCAAGATTGGCCGGACTATTCCTTTTACCACGCAAATGCTGCGGTGGCAGGAACGGCGCATCAGTTTCCAGCATAATGCCACTCAGAGGCACTGTAGCAACTACAAAGCGTAAATGATGGTTTTTTGGATAAGTAATGGGCCCATCGATGCCAATATACCACCCCCAGGAAATCACTCTTTCAGCAGCAGCCAAATCCAGCGAAAAGCAATGAATAACACCACAGAGATCACTTTTATATTTTTCTAAAATCGCCAATGCATCAACTCCAGCATCACGAATATGGATAACAACCGGCAACCTATGCTTCTTAGCCAACTCAAGCTGCGCAATAAACACTTGTGCCTGGAGCTCCTTGTCATATGGCTGATGATAATAATCAAGACCAATCTCGCCAATCGCTACCACACACTTTCCAGCCGGAGAGGAAATAATTGCCTCAAGCTCACGAATAATTTCTTCAATCGGCTGAGTAATATCACACGGGTGTACCCCAATAGTGGCCTTAACAATAGGAGGCAATTGATATCGTTCTGCTAATGCAACACAATTCTGTGATTCAGGAATAGAAGTACCCACTGTAATAAGATAAGAAAGGTTAGACGCAGCAGCTTCTCGCAAAAATTGTTCTATGGCAGGAAAATGTTCCGAGCGCAGAAGCTCTTCTGGCTTTTTATCTGCCATAATATTGAGGTGACAGTGGGTATCGATCATCATACAACTCGTTCCTTTCTGTGCTACAGCAGGTAAAAACCCCGCAAGAGACGCCATCCTACACGATCATTCCTCATCCGTCACTCTGCAGTTCTCAAAACATTTCAATAAGTGAAAATTGCTGACAAGTGATCTAATCTTCCTTTGCACGCATAGCACACCAAGGAGCAAAAAAAGCTATCACGGCCACAATAAAGATTTCTGTTTCTCTTGACAAAGCACGGTTATCACAATACATTTCCGTGCCAGATGCGTTACTTTTAACCGTTTGAATACCCGGAAAGGCTACTATGAACAAAAGTGAATTAATAACAAAAGTAAGTGAAGAAACTGCGTTTAGCAAAAAAGACATCGCACGAGTACTTGCTTCGATTACAAGCATCATTGAAAAAGAGCTCAAAGAAGGAAATAAGGTATCTCTTACCGGTTTCGGTTCTTATTGGGTTTCTCGTCGTCCATCACGCTCTGGCATCAACCCAGCGACTAAAGAACGTATTACTCTTCCAGAAGTGCGCATTCCTCGCTTCAAGCCAGGCAAGCAACTTAAGGAAAACATCCGCGGCATGTAAGGTTACTGACCAAACATTCGTTAAAGTTTAAGGCGATTACTCTAAAAAGTAGTCGCCTTTTTTAATCCTCACTACGCGCAAAGACCAGGACACGCGCCAAGATCAAACCTAGGTAAAATTACCTAAACACGAAATTTTGGATACCGCGATCTTTTTGAACGCCAGCTCCTACGAACGAACGTCTGCCGCTCCACGATTACTACAGAGCGATTTCTATACGTATTAACCAAGAAAGACAGAACTATATGAACATAAGTAATTCTATTAAGAAAAACACTATAGTAATAGTCTTTTTTCTGGGCATCGCAGGGACCTGTGATGGCGCGGAGCGCCCTCGGCTCCTAACAGATTTTGTGCCAGCGGAAATTGCGGCGCGCGCGACGCCCACCACAGAGCTACTGATCCAGAGCTTTACCAGCGATCCTATTCATGGCCGAAATTTGCTTGCCCAGATGACGAAGGAGCCCGGGAATTTCAAAACGCTGGCTTCTCAGCTTAGACACACCTCTGAGTCATTTGAAGGGCCCAAAGTATCCGCCGATGAGATAGCGGGCGTCGCTACTCGCAGTGTACGGGCGGCAGAAAGTATGGCCGATGGGGGGGGCGATGCTCCCGAAGTGCACACGGAAGAAGCTATCTATGAGTCGGCTAGGGTAGTGCTCATTGACATATTGAAAGAAAAAATGCTCAATCGCATCCAGGATGTCCATGGAGAAGGAGCAGCTCTGCAGTGGAACGTCTATTGCCGCGAAGGCCTCCCTGAAGGGCCAGGAGGTGGGCAAGCGTTTGATTTTATCATCTATCTTGACCAAGAAGGCTATGGCTATGTAGTGCCAACCACAAAAAATCCCAGCGGCCAGCCGTACGCCGTACTCTACAAAAACCCAGCTGGCATCCAAATACGAAACACCCAGATACTAACTGATGCACGTATTGTGAAAATACTTTTTTCCGCCTGTGATGAGGAAAACGCGCGTCGTAAAGAACGCACCTATGACAACAAAACAACAAGAACCAGCCGTCAAGAAAGGCGAGCGGCAGAGAGAACAGAAAAGAAGAAGAAATAGCAGGATAGCTCATTGTATGCTACCATATCCCCCTCAAAATTATTCATTAATCATGTGGAGTAGTAACTACCATGTCATCAACAATCACTCTTGAAAAAATTGTAGCTCTTTGCAAGCGTCGCGGTTTCGTTTTTTCTTCGGCAGAAATTTATTCCGGCATCAATGGAGTATATGACTTTGGTCCACTCGGCGCCCAAATGAAACGGCTACTAAAAACAGCATGGCTCAAACACATGCAGAGTTTTTCGGAAGATGTGTTAGAGATGGACGGAGCCCTCCTGGGGCCTGCCGCGACATGGAAAGCTTCAGGACATCTGGATAATTTTAGCGATCCAATGATCGATTGCACTTCTTGTAAAAAGCGGTTTCGTGCCGATGACGGATCTGTCGACCCGCAAAAACCGTGCCCATCGTGCGGCAACAAAGCATGGACTGACGTTCGTCGCTTTAATCTGATGTTCGAGACTAATCTTGGAGCACTTGTCGATGCGGACGCCAAGGCATACTTACGTCCAGAAACGGCGCAATCGATTTTCATCAACTTCAAAAACATCCTCTCCTCATGTCGTGTAAAGGTACCGTTTGGTATTGCGCAAATCGGAAAGGCGTTTCGCAATGAAATTACGCCGCGTCAATTTGTTTTTCGCGTTCGTGAGTTTGAGCAAATGGAGATGGAGTTTTTCTGCAAGCCAGAGCAATCAGATGAATACTTTACTATTTGGCTCGACCGTCAAAAATCATTTTATCTTAGCCTCGGGTTCGCACCAGAATCGTTCCGATTCCGTCCTCATGACGCTGATGAATTGGCACACTATTCAAAAAATTGTACTGATGTTGAGTTCCACTTCCCTATGGGATGGAAAGAGCTTGAAGGTATTGCGCACCGCGGTGCCTTTGACTTAACCCAACACAGTCAACATTCCGGCAAAGATCTTTCCGTTTTTGAGCAAGAAAACAATCGCTCATATATGCCACATGTTGTTGAGTGTTCGGTGGGCGTTGATCGTTTGTTTTTGGCAGTTTTGTGTAACGCATACTATGAAGACATCGTGGAAGGCGAAGCACGAGTACTCCTCAAACTTCCAATGTCTTTAGCACCAATCCAAGTGGCCGTCCTTTCGCTTGTCAAAAAACTGAATGATGCCACACATCCTGTCGTCGCATTGCTCAAGGCAGCCGGCCTGCGTGTACAGTTTGATGATAGTGGATCAATCGGCAAGCGCTATCGTCGCTACGATGAAATTGGCACACCTTATTGTGTTACCGTAGACTTTAATACGCTCGAAGATAAGTGCGTCACCATCCGCAATCGAGATACCTTAGAACAAACGCGCGTACCACTCACTGAGATTGTGAGAGTCTTGACCGCTTAAAAAGAGCGATGTTAGGGTGACAATAGCATCCTTACTTCTCATGTTCTCCAAAAGAAGGTAGTAGTCCTCACTATGGTTTCATTTCAAATTCGGCACACATCGCCCGGAAAAATACTTATCCTGGCCTTGTGTGCCATTATCATCGGCGGCACCATTGTCCTCAGCCTCCCAACGTGCCGAACACAATCGATTGCGTTTATTGATCTCCTGTTTACTGCGGTTTCAACCGTGTGCGTCACTGGCCTTCAAACAGTTCCGCTGACTGCATTCACACAAGCAGGTCATTGGGTTATTCTTATACTAATGCAAATTGGAGGATTAGGTCTCATGACCTTTTCTTTTTTCATTGCCTCGCTCTTCCTAAACCTAGGAATGACAAGCCGATTGCTCGCTGGCCAGATGTTTGAATTCGAATCATGGAGCAAAATAAAAACATTTCTTTCCACTATTATTGGGGTCACGCTTGGACTTGAAGGCCTGGGCGCTTTGGCGCTATACAGAAGTTTTTCCCAAGACATGCCCAGCAAACAAGCGGCTTTCTATGCCGTTTTCCACTCGATTTCTGCCTTCTGCAATGCTGGCATCTCCCTTTTTGAACGCAACCTCATGTCAT
>JAUPVI010000052.1 GCA_030917105.1 Candidatus Babelota bacterium | reverse complement strand
GAGAGGCCTCCGAGTATTGGCATAGTAATGAGTATTACGGACGACGAAAAAAACGTATAGCGATTTTCAGAGCAGCCAAACGCCTGTACGAGCTTGAAAAGGCACTAAAAGAACAACGAGCCTACCTTGCAGACATGCGAGGCCGAATTGCCCTCGAGCGAGAAGCAACCGCCGCAGAAGCCGCAAACAAAAAGGCGTTGAGTCTTGCCGATGTTGAAGGCCAACTTGCCGTAGCAGAAGCAAATCGTAAAGCTAAAGAAGAAGAAGACAAGGCCAAGCAAGAGCGCATAAAAGACAAAGGCAAAGTAATCGTCGATCAAATAAAAGCACAAGGGGACGCAAGTGCCCAAATTGCCACCATTCAGCAGCCAACCCTTCTTGCTCAACACAAAGAAACCGTGGCGGCAGATAAATTAAAACATGATGCCACTCTGCTAGCGGACAAGGAGCAACAAGAGGCACGACTGAAAGCACGCAAGAGCCTCGTGCAATATGCTATTCCTGCACTCACCATCGCCACTATTCTCGGTATTAGCGGCTATTTTGCCATACGTCATTACTACCAACCACGACCAACGACTATTGAACGGGCCGACACCTCAATGCTCAGCCGCCTGGATAAGTGGCGTGGATTTAAGGTTCCTGCCTCAAATCTTGATGCTGTTATTTTGGAGCCAAGCTTAGCACAACAAGTAATTGGTAAGTTTGCTGGTATCGTTTTGGCCATTCAAAAAGGTTTCCCACTCAGTAACATGCTGTTCTACGGACCTCCAGGAACTGGTAAAACCATGGCAGCCCAAGCATTTGCTCGTCGACTCCATGAACAAGGAATTGCCAACCACGTTATTATACGTGGACCAGCATTTAAGCGCCTTGGCTCCCCTGCCAAAGCGCAAGAAGCTCTCGCCAACATCTTGCGTTGGGCAAGCAAGAGCAAGCTTCCGGTAATCTTGGTATTTGACGAGGCCGAAACGATGTTTGCTGATCGTGATTCAAACTTTGCAAACGAAATGACCAACGACCTCACCACCACCATGCTCAGCTTCTTTGAACGCGGTATTCATGAAAAAATGATGTTCATTCTCTCTACTAACTACCCAGATCGCATCGATAAAGCACTCTTGAACCGTATAGACGGCTCAAATCGGGTCGCATTCACCGTACCAGGGCAAAAGGAGCGAGAGTCGCTACTGGACAACTACCTCAAACAGCATCTTATCGACCGAGGACTCAGCGTCAGCGATGAAATTCGCCGAGAAAAAGCGTTGCTTGCACAGAAAATGGATGGGCTTGTGGGACGACAAATTGACTCTCTGGTTGCCCAAACTATCTATGCTATGTTAAACAAAGGCAATTCTATGCTTGACCTACAAACCTTAGAAGTCGCAGTTGAGAATGCACGACGTTCATTACAGCATGGACAGCTCGTAGAGCCACTCGTTGGTTAAGCAACTTCTTGTCACCACGCGTATTTTTCTTTAGACTCCTTCTTCGCCACGCTATCGTACTAATAGCGCTCAAGCCGGCTTCGGCGGGCAAGTCCTCCCCGCGCTCCTTTAGCGGACAAAGCGACCCATCCCCAAAATTAGTGCGCCGCATCGCGCGCAACAAGCATGTGTGTGTCTATAGCTCAGTTGGATAGAGCGAGCGATTCCTAATCGCTAGGCCGTAGGTTCGAATCCTATTAGACACACCAGCCTTCGCCGTTGCAACACACTGCGTAGTTGCAAAAAACTTCGGCCACCGCCAATTATGGTAGACACATGTAATAAGCGATAATAATAGATTTTTTATTCGCGGCTTTTTACTGCGTTCAAATGGCTATCTGCACGGCTGTTGACGGAGTCAACAACAAGATATGATGAGAATAGTGTAACTTGGCTCTTGAATTTGCTACACTTTATTTGTCCTGTTAAATTTTTTTTCTTATGCGGAGTATGCATGATCCAGCCAATGTTGTTTCTGTTTATAATAGTTTTTAACGCGTCGCTTTCCGCAAGCTCTTCTTCTCTTGATCAAGAGCATGCAAAAAGTTCGCCTCAAACCTCAGCTCAAGGTTCAAACTCGAATCATGCGAGTTCGGCTAATGCTGAGTCGCCAGTTGATTCCTGGTCTAGGCTGAAAAGAACAGACCTCGAGAAGTTGCAGGAATTAATGATAAATCTCATTCATGGTTTGAAGGGGACTATTTGGAGTCGTTTTAACAATATGGTTAGATACTTGGAAGACACCTATTCAACTCGATTGATTCCATCAGAGATGCTTCATTTTTGGTTTTATTTAATTGAGGGTAAGAAACCTAGCAAAGTTTATATTGCTTCGCTTGAGAAAACAGCAAAAGAAGTCTACGAGAAAATTAGAAATAAATTGGAAGCTCATTATAAATCTGATGCTAAATCTTATTTTTTAATCCCAAATGTGACTGATCATGTAAACAGACCTCAACCGAATTGGTTTTCGGCGTTGCCGAAAACCAATCATTCTTTAACAACCTTGCAAATGTATTCACGAGCACCACTTACTACTTTCCGGCAAGCGCCTGCTGCTAGCACACTGCCCAACACTCAGATACGCGCTTCCGTTCATGTGAATGAAGTAGTTCCTGATGCTCCTGTTCAACAAGAAGTAGTAAAAGAATCGCCAGAAGCTATTCCCCCTGTGAATGATCAAGAAACAAAGAGTGAACTGCTTCCGTTTGAGCCCGCTGCTAAACGTGAAGGGCCGCCGCTTGATGAGGTCACGCCTGGTCGCAGTGAGCAAGACTCCACGGAAGCTGACGTTGTTATTAATAATACTGAAATTGATGGCCTTTCTACTGCCAATACTGATGGTAGAAGCACATCTTCAGCGCTTTATACCGCTGACATAAGCGATGAAGTGACATTGAAGAGCCCTTTGGCGATTGAGCAAAAAGATGATGTTACGATTAACAACGCTGGCGCTAATGACTCTGCTGACAACACCCCACCGGCCTTAGCCAGCGGTGCTACAAGCACACCAGAGCTGGAGAAGAAAGATTATGGCAAATGGGAAGTAGGCGGCGGGGCTGCGGGCTTTGCTCTTGCGGCGGCGCTCTTCAAAAGTGTCTCGCCAGAAGAACGCGGTGCCGTATTCTCGCGCTTAAAGTCTGGAATAAAATCTAATAGATCGCTGACCAGTAAACAAAAGTGGGCAGCCGTGCGTATGCTCGGCTCCGCACTTGCGACTTTTGGCGCTACTGCAGTAACCGCCCACGGCCTTTACACCATGGCGACGAAAAAAAATGAGACTGCGGCCGGTAACTAATTTCCTCCCAGTTCTTTGATGCAGAAGATTTAAACAAACCACTCCAGCGACCAGAAAAGCCGAAGGTAAAAAAGCTTACTACCATCACTCATTAGATTCGTTTACTCTGGAAAGAGGATGACAAAAGCCCAATCCTAGCGTATAGTTAGAACATTCTTAGATATTTAACATACGTACTAAGTAAAAACTGGAGTTGTGCTCTTATGAATCAATTCATCCTGCCACTCGCGATAATGAGCGGTTGTCTTATTGCGGGGCTACTCCTGATGACTGGTTATTACCTTTATCTCCGCTACGAATACCATAAAATAAAGCAGCTGCAAAGCGCTGCACAGAAGAAATTAGAAACTGGTCTAAGCGCCGTTGACCATCCGGTGATGCGATACAGCGACTACAAGAAAAACTTTGGCTCTCGCTCACGAAATATCGCTATTATTGGACTTTCAAAGCAACCAGACACCATAGAAACCATTGCAGAATTTACAGAAACAATGCGTGAAAATGGCTCGTACATATATCATTTCACCAATTACTGGGGTAGTGCCGACCAAAAAGAAACGCAACGTGTTGTTTCCAATGTAATTTTGGATAACTATCACGGACTCTTCACCATCGGCAGCAGCCTGACAAGGCTTGCAAAAAACATTAGCTACACGCATAACAAACAAACTCCTATTGTTTTTGCCCGAGTCCATGATAGCCACTGGCGCAAAGAACAAGAAAAAAAACCGGCCGCTCATATGACCGGCATCACCGTTCTTGATTGTTGGGCATACCGCATTAAAATGTATCTCGCTGTAAAGCCGTTTATGCGCTCCGCGCTTGTACCACTGACACACCCCTCTTTGTACGAAGCAGCCCAAGAAGTTGCAGCCGTTCTTAATAACTACGGCATTATGCCACATCTCGTACGCGTCCACGGCACCGAAGACCTGCTGAACTCCATTTCCGAGCATGCAGATAAAATAGACAGCATAATTCCTATTCGCGATGCCTTCGCCCCTGATGCCTGTACTGCAATTGCCAAAAAATGCTCCGAACATGGCATAACTTTTTTCAGCCCTTTTCTTAACGATATTAACTATGGCGCAGCAGTCGCACTCAACACCGTCAACGAGCGCTTTGGCTACCACGCCGCTCAAAAAATGCTTGCAGTACTTGAAGAAAACCGTGCCCCCAAAGATATTCCTGTTCTAACCCTTGATCAAACCCATCCGTACGAAATGCACTTCAATCAAATGGCTATGCAAACACAAGGCCTCGACCCTTCTCGCATTACCGCACTCGCGCTCCAATACAGCACTAAGGTTTCAGCAACGGTCGGTGAGGATATCGAGCTTATATGAAAAAATATGCTACGCCATTCCTATTCATCAGCGCCTTTGTACTTACACTCGGTATCGGGTACCTTGCGCAACAACCGCATACAACTAAGCACACAGAACCCGTACAAAAAGCCTGGATTAGCAACGGCATTAGCGATATTCCAATAGTAACGGAAGAAATACACCAATCAGATGTCCTTACAATTGGGGTGCTGGTATATGGCTGTTCACCACTCGTTGAAGCCCTCATTACGGAATTTGAAAAAACATTCAAAAAAGCAACGGGCAAAACATGCAGAATCCACCTGCATACCGCTGAAGAAAATTATACGATCCTAAACGCTATGGCACATAAATTGTTAAATGCGAGATACGACCTTATATGGGCCATAGGGGCACAACCAGCGCAAGCCATTGCGGGGCTTATCCCAAAGCATAGACCAACCACTCCCATCATGCTCAGCAGTCTCCCATGGAGCACACTCAACGAACTCATTCAAGAAAACCCTTCATTAAAAAAATATGCTACCGGCTGGGGAGGATCGTATAATTGGAAGCATCGCATAGAAATACTCAAAAAGTTTGTGCTCAACATCAAACAAGTACTCTTTTTGTATAACATTTCCCGAGATTCATCCTGCCTTGACGAGGTCAAAAGCGAACTGGATCAACGCGGCATCGGATATAAAGAAATTGGCATAGAAAACACTAATACCACATTCAATTATCTGCGCAATACTCTTGATGACATTGATGTTATTATCGTATTACGTGATTCTGGCATAGTTCCTGCTATGACTCAACTTGTATCACTGGGAAACAACTATCACGTTCCTATTTTTGTTTCAGACGCACTCAGCATCGAACGCGGCGCAGCATGTGGCGCCTGCTCGCATGAAGAAAGCTTTAGTCATTACTGTGTCTGGTTTGCCAAAGAGATGCTGATACGAAAGAAAAAACCATATAATCTTTCATTCATGCACATTAAAGACTGGGATATCGAACCGATACTCAATAAGGAAACAAGTTCAACCGCCTTACAGAATACTGGCACTCCAAAAAACATAGAGTTTTTAATGAAACATGGCATAGTAATTAAAGAATCAAAGCATCGCAATCAAAGGGCAGCATATGATGTATAATGACTTTGTACTTTTAGCAATCGCCTGCGTCGTCGTTGTCGGCATGCGCTATCTGTATCATAAAATCCAAGCACTCCGCAATCTCCTCAATTACCTAAAGGAGCCGCGTGAACATTATACTATTGTCATCATTAAACCATCGGTAATTCCTGCGATTGCTGAGGTAATTAGGCCCTTTATTGCGCATATGAAAAAGTATGCCTCTTTTGAGTTTGAAACTGTCGATTGCGTTCATAATCTTAACCGTGACAAGGCTCAGGAATGGGTAAATTACGCTATTGACTGTAAAGCAGACCTTATTCTTGCAATCGGCCTTCTGTCCAGCGAGGTCGCTTTCAACGCCATGAAAATGCACCATCAAAAAATACCTATAATTTCTGCTGGCTCGCCAATGGGCTACAATGTCACTCCATTTGAAGCGATGCAAGCAACGGCGCCTCTAACCGCCGTATGCACTCGCATGAACTGGGACCGAAAAATAGCACTTCTGCGCTGCGTAAGCCCGCGTATTAAAACTGTCCTTATCATCTATCGTTCCGTAGATGAGATCTCACACAATAACTTAAAAGAAAAGAATTCCATCACTGCCGCACTACGTAAAATGCATATTTCATGGCGCATGCACCACGTGCCAAACATCGACAAAAGCACTGAATTAAACGCCCAGCTACTTGAAGACATAGATATTATCATTTTATCTCGAAGCAGCGAAATATTGCGGTATTCCTCTCGCATTGCACGAGAAGCACAGCAGTTCGATGTTCCTGTCTTTTCTCCAGACATCTCATGCCCAGACGTTTTTATTGGCGTCTCAGAATGCCCAGAACGCGCAATAGGAATACAAGGCGCTAAATACGCCATCGAAATCCTTGAAGACAAGGTGCTCGCATCAACACTGCCGCTTAAAGAGATTACGAGTGACACCATGGTCGTCATCCATCCGAAAACCGCTTCACCAATTACAGGAGCAATGGTGATAGGAAACTTTCTAACGCAAAGCAATCATGTGGCACTCTCGCTCATAACAAATAATAATGCGATAGAAAAAAATAAAACAACGCCATGAATAGAGTTAGATAGAGC
>JAUPVI010000051.1 GCA_030917105.1 Candidatus Babelota bacterium | reverse complement strand
GAGCCAGAACCGGTTGTTTACCGAGCGCCTTCACCCGTGGGTTCAGTGCCTGATGATGAACCGGACGTAGTTCAGTCTCGAATATCTTCGCCGATCGCATCTCTACATTTGGAAGCTTCTCGAAGAGAAGAAGCTCCTTTTGAGTTTGAAGAAACAGATAATCCAGATGAAGTAACGGATGACGAGTTAGGGGGCCCCGTTCTATCTTTGAAGGACCAGCTCATTGAAGCGGTTAAAAATAATGACACTCGAGAGATGAGAAGTCTTAAAAGTCAAAACCCGGGCGTAGATTTCTCAGCGATTAAAATAGGCGAAGAATATCAGGAATCTTTGCTCCGGCGTGCTATTCAGTATGGGCACCGCGATATGGTGCAGTGGCTTATTGAAGAGGCGCAGTTTGATAAAGACGCTCCGACTGATGCTGCCAATGGGGATACGCCTCTTGGTGCGGCAGCTTGGTATGGGCAGACGGAGATAGTTCGGTACTTGTTGAGCGTGGGGGCTAATCCACAAGTGAGGAATATTACTAAACAGACTCCATTTGGGTTGGCAAAAAATAATCCTGGCCATTGCGATGAAATTAGAAATTTGCTTGAGCCTCCTCTTTTTCTGGCCGATTTACCAAGAAGCCCAACTCCTGAAAGTCTTGTCGTTGTGGAAGAGGTGAGATCGGAAACCCCAGTTTGTGCAGGAGCTGGGTGTGACTCTGAGGAAGAGGGCGCTGAAGAAGAGCTGTCCTGCTCGACGTGCTGTCATCCTTTCGAAGCAGGCGAAACGCTAGCTTTCACTCCCTGTTGCAGGAATATTTTTCATGATAATTGTTGTAAAACGTGGCTTTCGAAGGGTGGCTCGACCTGTCCTGGCTGCGGGACGCGAGGCTTTTCTAGTTGCTTATTGAAGACGGGTTGCTTACTGTGCCACCGTGATCTGCGAGCTGATGCTGGGCTAGTCTATACTCCCTGTTGTCATACGCCGCTTCATAAGACTTGCTCTGATGGGTTGGCTCCGGAGAACGAGTCAATATCCTGCCCTAACTGTCGTAGGTCTGGATTTGCACGCAAGTCACTGAAAGAATTACTTAGAGGTACAGGTTCTTCTGCGACATCTACAGGGAGCGCGTCCCCGCAGCCAGTCGCGATGCCAGTTGCAAGGTCTGGGGTCACCACGCATGGTTCTGTAGGGCCAGCGGCTGCATCTGGTTTGTCATCGGCGGCCTCCGTTCCAACGCCTTTTGACTACGATCTTTACGTCGCAAAGCGCCTTGTTGAGCAGCCATGGCTTGGTTACCCCATACCTCTCGCTACGTTTAAATCAACGATAGGGTGGCTGGGCCGTAATGGATGTCCGCTGATGAAATTTACGTATTCTGATAAAATGAGTTATTCTTTGCCCTTTTCAATAGATAAGCAGGCGGCTGAGTGTATAGACTTCTGGATTCAAGAGCATCCAGATGGGGCCCTTTTTCAATTAAGAGTACGCTGTGGTTTAAGTTTTCTTGACTCTGCATTGCAGTTTGGGTGGTGTTACGTTTTTGGTTCCGGCGAGTATTTAGTGCATTTTTCTCATGATTTCGGGAATAATCCTACTGTAGAGATTTCAGGTGTTTTTGGGTCTGATGATCTGCAGCTTGAGGGTTTTCAACGCATCTTGGATGATGGAATAGATTTGCCTCAGTATTTATAATGCATTATTCTTGCTCAGTAGATATTAGTCGTTGGGATCAACGCTTTTAAAAACGATGCCGTCTCTGTCGAATATGGTCACTTTAATAACTACAAAAACCCTTACTTTCAAATCATTTATTGTGCTAGGGTGCCCCCTTAAAGGAGTATAGTTTACACCAAAAAGGAGGCTCTATGTCTACTACTGAACGCGCCCAAACTCTGTATATTCAAGGCCGCACCGAGTTTGAATCGAACCGAGAAGCAGGCTTGCAACTTCTTACTGAGTCGGCATCATTGGGCAATGTCGAAGCGGCGTATTTGTTGCATTCAATTTTTTTTATGATAGATCCCTATCGTACTGACGAGACCTTTCTTGCGCGCGGCATGGAGTACCTTAAGCAAGCGGTTGATGCTGAGTATCCTGATGCTATGGCACAGTGTAGCCTTTACCTGGCGAACGGCATGTTTGATGTGCCACAAGATTTACAGCGGAGCTTTAAGTTAGCGCAGGCTGCAGCAACAAAGGGAAGCAGCATGGGGCATGTTATTATGGCTTCTTTCTACCGTAATGGAAGCGTTGTGCCACGTAATAGCGAGAAAATGATTGCGCACCTTGAGATTGCGGCTGCTAATGGAGATCCTCTTGCTGCCTGTTGTCTTGGCGATGTGTATGCTGAAGGCATGGAAGGAGTGCCGGTTGATGATCAAAGAGCGCTGCCATACTACTTTTATGCGGCACAAGAGGGGTATGCTTCTGCACAGGCGGGGTATGTACGTCTTCTTTTAAAGCGGCCAGAATGCACTAAAAAAGATGCAGCGGTATGCGTTGATATTTTGGAAAATTTGGCGGCAGAAGGGAATGATCGCGCCATGGTTGCTTTGGGACTTGAGTGTGTGGCTGGTCGGCATGTGGCAAAAGACTTGGAGCGGGCGGAGGTTCTTTTTCTGCAGGCTGAGGAAATCGGCAATAAGCAGGCGACTGTCGAATTGGGGCGACTGGCAGTAGAGTAGGTGGCCGCTAGCACCAGTACGGTTAGGTCTAGGGAGAGAAGGGGCAGCTATGTCCTCTTGTCTTCTCTTGGCTTTAAAGCGCCATACTTTTTGTGGGGGAATTGAACAAAAAGTATGGCGCTTTGCTTGCGCCAGTCTGCGGATGGTGTGGCGTGACACACTGCCAACAACTCTTTATACTGCCTTTGTGGTATACAAGTATTCAAATCAAGGACTTTTCATGCGGGCAACAAGCAAACGAATCCAACAATCAGGCGACATTCTTTACGGAGCGCATCCTATTATCGAATGCCTTAAGGCAGGCAAACGTAAAGTTCTTGCTATCTATATGACCAAGCCGGAGCCAAAAGGCTGGGAGCGGGTTAAGCCATATCTTCAAAAACAGGCGCCTCCTATACAATATGTTTCACGTGACGTTCTTACTCGTATGGCTGGATGTGCCGATCACATGGGCATTTTGGCTTTCGTGACTCCGTTTGTATATGCTACCAAGCCAATTACTGCTCAAGAAAAGCAACGCATTCTCTTGCTTGATGGGGTGCAAGACGTGCATAATCTTGGCGCAATTGTGCGGTCAGCCTATTGTACAAATTTTGATGCGGTACTCGTGACAAAGCAGTGCGCACGCATGGTAGCAGGAGTTTTCAAAGCTTCTGCTGGTCTTGCAGAACATTTACCGATATACCTCATTTCGTCAGTTGCTCACACCGTGGGTGAGTTGAAAAGTATGGGATATACGGTATACATGACGGTCGCCGACGGTGGTGTAGATGCAACAACAGTATCTTATACAGCGCCGTTGTGCGTGGTTATTGGAAGCGAGGAGCGAGGAATTGATATGAAGATTCGTTCTTTGGGTACCAAAGTAACGCTTTCTCAGCGAGACACCTCATCATATAATGCGTCAGTAGCGGCCGGAATATTTTTATTTTTGACGTCGTTTTCTAAGAAATAGAGGTTGCCTATGGCACTTACCAATGTATCCTTACAAAGTCCTACTCGATATCTTTTGTCCTATGTGATTCGTAAGCCGGTACAGTTGGCTCTTGCCATTATGTGCACCGTTATCAATAAAGTTGCCGACATTTTGCCCGAAGTGCTTATTGGTATTGCGATTGACGTGGTGACTGGCTCTGGGAGCCCGATTCTAACGAGTTGGGGGTTTACTTCACCACGAACACAGCTCGTTATTTTGGCCGGCGTAACCATTATGATTTGGATCGCCGAATCGGTGTTTGAGTTTTTATACATTGTGTTGTGGGGCCGGATAGCACAGCGCGTGCAACGTGAAGTGCGAACGGATGCGTATGCGCATATTCAAAAGCTACCTCTCTCTTTCTTCAATACTATGCGTATTGGGCGGCTGACTTCGATTTTGAACGATGATATTAACGAGTTCGAGTACATCATTGGTGCGGCCCGCGACCAAGGGTTCAGTGGGATTATCCAGCTGGTGCTTAGCACTCTTATGATCGGCGCCATTTTCTTTTATATATCGCCACAAATTGCACTCATTGCTATGATGCCCATTCCCTTTGTAGCAGCGCTAGGAATATTTTTCCGTGAGCGCATATCGAGTGCCTATGGCATTGTACGTGAGATGGCAAGTACTATTGCCAGTGAAGTGAGTCATAATATTGGCGGAATTATGGCCATCAAAGGTTTTGGCACCGAAGAGTATGAAAAGCGTCGCATTCAAAAGGCAGGGCGTGATTACGAGCGTGCAAGTGTCTATGCTGTGTATATGAACGGTATGTTTGCACCGTTGGTGCGTGTGTTTGTGTTGACTGGTTTTGTATACACGCTCATTAAAGGTGGCATGTTGGTATTTGACGGCCAGATTGCAGTTGGTTCGTACAGCATGCTCATTTTCCTGACACAGCGCCTTATTTGGCCGTTTACCGGTCTTGCTGGAATTCTTGATTCGTATGAGCGGAGTATGTCTTCGGTCCGACGGCTTCTAGACATTGTGCGTATGCCAATCGATCCCTCGTATGAAACACGAGTGAAAGACGACGCGTCTCAAGAACCGATTTCAGAAGGGGAAGTGGTTTTTAATGAAGTTTCATTTGGCTACAACGCTTCTCGGCCAGTGCTTCGTAAATTGTCGCTTACGATTCCGCCGCAAAAAACAGTAGCATTTGTGGGGCAAACCGGCTCTGGCAAGAGCACCATTATAAAGCTTTTGATGCGCTTGTATCACGTACAAAAGGGTGAAATTACTATTAACGGTACGCCGCTCTCCGAAATGTCATTGGAAACCCTTCGTTCTTCGGTAGGCTTTGTCGGGCAGGAATCATTTATTGTGCCGGATACGGTTGCAAACAATATTCGATACGGCGCTTTTGATTTGCCGATTGAACAAGTGAAGGAGGCGGCAAAAGCAGCGCAAATTCATGATTTTATTCTTTCATTGCCAGAAAAATATGATACACACATTGATGAAAGCGGCAAGCAATTGTCCGGTGGTCAGCGGCAGCGTATTATGCTGGCGCGTGCGTTGGTGCGTAATCCTGATGTCTTGATTCTTGATGAAGCAACATCAGCGGTGGATAATGAAACAGAGTTGGCACTCAGCCACATGCTTCGCTCACTGCAACATTCTATGACTATCATCATGATTGCACATCGTTTGACGACGGTACGGCATGCTGACATTATTTTTGTGCTTGATAAAGGGCTGATTGTTGAATCTGGTTCACACGATCAATTATTAAAGAAAAAAGCGGTCTACGCTCGTTTATGGCGCTCTCAATCTGGAGAAGATTAATTTTTTTTAAAAACCATGCTTGCGCCTATACCGTTTTTTCGACTACGCTTGCCGCCACATCAATTTGAAGAAAGGAAAAGTTCGTGAATGAGAGGGCACGCTGGCGGCATCGTCGGACGTTATACAGTATTATCGTGGGGCTTATTGTAGTTGGTCTTTTCGTGCATGTGTATGGCCGTGTAGCCGCATGGGCATATCGCCACTACGCAGTGACTTCGTATGTGGTTGTATCTCAGAATCTCGATGAGGCAACAACCAGCGCCGTGAGTGATTGGTTTGACGAGCAAAAAGAAGCAGGACGTTTAGCGCATCCGGACTATGAAAAGTTAAACGCAGAACTTGTACATACCTTTCCGCTGGTCGGATTAACGTTGTGGTCTCGGTATAACCCAACCTGTTTAACTTGCAAAATTATAGGCGTTGAACCGGCGTTTCGAGTAAATAAATATTATGTTGCCGGCGACAATGGTCGCTTGTACCGCAATAACATGTTTAGTTCGTTGCCTTCAGGGTTGCCGCGTATCCGGGTGAATCACTCCTGGCTGGAGGCTGATCGATTTGGCCACGTGTATGCCTTTTATGCGGGGCTGCCAGCAGAGTTTTTGAAAACCTATGACTGTATCTATCGTGATCCACATACCGTGGTAGTTTCGCCAAAAGCGTCGCTTGATTTGCCACATCGTTGCGTCTGCCTTGTTGATGATCGTAGTGTGTCTTTACTGCCGGATATAGTAGCTCTGATGAGTTCATCTCAAGTGTTACGCGATGATTATAAGCAGTCGACCGATGATACGATTTGCTTCTTTGACTTTCGTTTTTCTGGTCGCGTTATTAGTAAATGTATTACACACCAAGAGTGTGCGCAGCTACAAAGGGTATGATAATGAATGCGACGCCAGCAATGACCGACTATATAACGGCTATTGATATTGGTACTACTAAAATTTGCGTGCTTATTGGGCAGGTTTTGCCTCATGGTGCGGTAGAGATAGTAGGTATTGGCCGTTACCCCTCCTATGGGTTGAAAAAAGGCATCGTAGTGAATATGAGTGCAACCATTGAGTCGATTAAGCGTGCGCTGCAAGAAGCAGAAATGCAGGCCGGTGTCCGTGTGCAAAAGGCTATTGTCGGCATTGCCGGTAGTCACATAAAATCATTTAATTCTACTGGCGTTGTGGGCATTTCTCGCCCCGATGTTACACAGTATGATATTGATCGTGTTATTGAGGCAGCAAAAGCAATTCCAATTCCCCAAGATCGTGAAATTTTACACGTCTTACCACAATGTTTTCGTGTTGATGGTCAAGAATACGTACAGGATTCTTTGGGAATGCATGGCGTGCGATTGGAGGCGCATGTGCATATTGTAACAGGTGCTATTTCTTCGGCGCAAAATATTATCAAAGCAGTTGAGCTCGCCGGTCTTGAGGTTGTTGACATTGTGTTGGAGCAGTTAGCTTCGGCGCAAGCAGTACTCACGCCGTCCGAGCAGGAATTAGGAGTAGGAATTTTGGATATTGGCGGGGGAACTGCGGATTTTGCGATTTATAAAGACGGACGCATTCGCTATTCAAAA
>JAUPVI010000002.1 GCA_030917105.1 Candidatus Babelota bacterium | reverse complement strand
CAAAAAGTATTGTTTTACCGCGAGTTTTCAAGATGAACGACCTCTATCAATCTAGTTACCTACACCCAATCTACACCCCAATCTACCAACCCAACATCATCTTCACCGAAGAAGAGGATCAAGGAACTGACGACGGCATAGCCGAGGCCTAGCCACTCGTCCACACTCACTTCTGGACTCAGAAAGCGCCTCAGAGTGGTAAGAGCGACGAATCATGGCATTCGCCGTCAAAAATGACTCATCTCTCAAAATGTGCTATATATTGACCGATCAGAGCGGCACGCCAAACAGCGGCCACTCATTACACAACTAGTCGGGGGACTGCGCCATGAGATATTTTGTATTTTTACTTTCTCTTATCACAACATTTATTCTATCACCAGCAGATAATACAAAGGATATAGCAACCGCGCGTGCCCGGTTCAAAGAATACCTCATTGCCCCAATCACAAGAGAAGAAGCGGATGGCAAGCGAGACCTTTTGTATACCAGCATCCGAGGTAGCGAAAAAAGTATAATGAGCCGCATAGATAAAGACTTTTTCATCCGTTCAGTTCGATATTCGGCCTACGACAAGAACGAAGAACCAATCTTTACTCAGGCACTCCTACTGAATTTTATTTATTTTTGGGACACATGCAAGCGCGAATCTAGACCACATAATTTTACTGATGACGAGCTAGAAACCATGAGAGGACTAGTAAAAGCCCATAATCTCAGTACTTGGGTAAAAGACCTTCGAAGCATCAGTCCCGGCTGCATCGACATGCTCCTTTCCCCCCCAAACTGAAAAGGCCTCGCGATTCCATACAAGATATTCAGAGAAACTACTTGTTCGACGGACTAGCACCAGCAATGAGTGATAAGAAATATTTAAGATCAGAGTCAGTAAAGCGCAAGCCAAAGCCAATAAATGGGCTTGCATTGCCACGACTGACAATGTCATCTATACCAAAGCAAGTATAAAGATTCTTCATAAACATTACTTTGTTGATCCACTTCACGTGCATACGGTTATCGTCAAGGCGCAACACTCCCTGGAAATCATATGCTTCCAAGGTGGTTACCCAATGAACGAGATCGGTATCAAGCGGTACATAATAATCGACCGCACCACCAAAGAATCCCTCAAAAAGCCCTGCACGCAAGACCAAGCGGTCAAACCGCTTACCAAACTGCGCACTCAAGGTATAGGTGTTCTTTGTACGCGTAACACGCTCAACGCTATCAGCAAGCCAAATCTTGTGCTGTGGCTCAGTGAGTGTTGTAGTTGAAAGAATATTGCCATAACTATCGCGACGAATAATTTGCTCTATCTCGCGATCAATCGTACCATAGTCGGAACTACATATCTGAATCATCCAGAAATAATCATGTGATGGGCGGATCTTCATTTCCAGGAATCCTTTATTCCGCGCATACTTAAAGAGCGTTTCGCTATGCATATCTATATAAATTTGCAGCGACTCGACACGGCTCACATACTCTTTGAGCCCGTGAATAGTCTTCTTTAAATCGGCATATACCTCATCTTCATTAATCAGCTTTCCAACAACACCTTTACCTGTGTTAATTTTTTCCATAACCTGTTCCGCCTCGCGAAACCCTTCTTTTGCATGAACAGCTGCTTCTTGTATGGTTTCAAACGCTGGACCAACTTTAGCTACTTCAGGGACCACTTTAGCGCGAATATCAGCGGCTGTTTCATCAATTGCACGAGTAATCTTGGGCACACCGCTACGCAATTCGCGCATCGTATCATCTAAGTTATCAATCGTTGTATTAATAGCTCCTTCTTTTTTCGTTACAATGCGATCAACAACATCAGAGAGATGAGCGATATTCTCTGCTGCTTCAGAGGCATTGCGCAATGTGCTTTCTAACTGCTGATGACCTTCGCGAGAAGAAAAAACGGTCTTAAAAGAGTAAGCTATATCACTAACATTCTGCGCAATATCGCGAAACTGATCAATCAAATCACCCACACTCGTAGTAGACTTTCCAGGCATAGCAAGTGTCGTGCCTGGCGCAAGAATACCAGTTGAGAAATCCCCTTGGTCGAGTTCCACAATTTTGCCTCCAAGCAACGTTTCTTGAGAAATCGTAGCATAGGCGTTAAGTGCTAATTTATATGTTTTAAGAATCTTAAGATGAATTTCAGCCTTACCACCTTCACGCAGATAAATGGCCTCAACATACCCGATACGTACCCCGGATGTTTTTACTGCCGCCTTCAAATCAAGGCCACCAGTGTCATCAAAAAAGCTGATGTACGTATCATAATTTTTTTGATCGATACGTAAGGCGCCGATGTTAAAGCTCAAATACAAAAATACCAGCACGGCGCCGATAACAAATATCCCAACCCGGGTCTCTGTTTTCACTACTCTACCTTTCTATAGCCATTTCAGCTGCATACCATCCACATTAGTAGCGCACATCAGTGCGCATCTTTGCAAGCGTCGCAAAGATGGCTTCCGCCGTCTACAAACTTAATAGCCCTCGCCTGTCTTTTATCCCATTACAACCAATACAATCTACGAATTGCAAACAGTGGCTGTATTTCCTTCTTTTTTTGCCGTTGTTCGCGCCGTTCTGCCGGCGCGACTGTCGGTGACACATGTTCTAAAATTGCAATAACTTGCTGTGTCACTCCGGCAACTGTTGCACAAGATAGCACAGAATAAAAACGCGGCTCAACTTCCAGCGAAAAGAGAGTATTAAATTCTGCTGAAAGCTTTGGTTTGGCATCATAAAGAGCACCGAGAGCCTTCCACAGCTCATCTCCTTTTAAGCTTTTAATCTTATCGTAGTTTTCTGCCAACTGCTTGTATTGATCTTTGCGTTTTTGGGCGTCATTGGGTTGTGGTGGTCGCAAACCACTCAAAATACAAAGCGCATTGCTGAGCAAAAGCGGGTTCAAATTACCTCCCTGCCCCCAAAGCGTAAATAAATCTTGCAAAGCACATGCAGCCGGAACCGGCTTGCCTTTCTCATTTTTTACTTCACCAGCCACTGTACGCCGTGTTGGAAACTCTGGCGGCGCATACCATAGCGGCACCTTTACTTGTTGCGCAAAAGGAAGCAGTGTAGAAATATCGACAATCCGATGCGTACGCCCCTTGAGAAACGCAGTGAATTTAGTAACAAAATCACTTGAGGACCCCTTTTTTGCTGAAGGGAACTGCTGCAAAAAGCCATGTGCTGGATCGGTCAATTCACGCACCGGCTCATCAAAAACTTGAGTGAATGGAATCTTCCCTTCTTCCGCAACAATACAAACTTTAATCTGTGCATCCACACCATCAATTTTATCCGTCAGCTCAAACGTCTGCCATCGATTTAAATGCGGCAGCACGGTCAGAATAAATGTTTTAAAAGAAAACGGCCGCTTGGGCGCTTGAGGCTGAGCACTTGACTGTTGGCCAGCTGCTGGGTCTACCCCCTGCTTTTTTTTTTCTTCCGGATAACACTGCTCAAGCTGAGCAGTGGCAATAGCAATGCCACCATACACAAACATTTTGACCTGCTCACGCAATACCATCTGCCGACTGAAGGCAATGCCAACCGACACACTTTTCATAAGCTGTTGCGTAAGAATGGTAACAATACCCATGCTGAGTAAAGAAAAAATAAGAACGAATCCTGGTTTTTGCTTTATCATTGAGCCCCCTCCTTCGCTGCCGGCGCCGTGGCCTCAGGAGTCTTTGGTGCAGCATTTGGCGCTCCTGGCTCTACCGGCGCTCCGGCAGGCATACCATCTTTTTTCTTTGGCTGCTTTTGCTTTGCTTCTGTTTTTACAAAAACCGGAAAAGTAGAAGTAAATGAATAAGAGCGCTGTAGTGCACCATCCCACACCTCAATGTGTGTTGCAAACATATCCGGCAACACAGTCTTACTCTTTTCCGTTTCTTCTTTTTCACCCCACGTGAACGTTCGCAATTGCGTTGGACGACTGCCCTCCTCCGTTAACGGTTCAGCGATTGGGGCCTCAACAGCAGCCGACTTGCCTGAACTATCTTTTGCTTGTGGGGGACGCAGATCATATAACGCTTCTAACGAAAACTGCTTAATGTGATCTGCCACTACATAGCGCAGAACGCTCTTTACTTTTTTACTTTCATCTTCTTTAAACGCAACATTTTCAAGCTCGTCAGTTTGGAGACGATACAGCGTATATACGCTCTTTTGCGGTGTACTCATTGTTTTGTCATACACCAACTCATACCCTACACGCACTGATCGCTCATGTTCTTGTTCATATACTTCTAGCGGTGTTGTTGTAATAAAAGAAAGACGCTTCGTCTGTTGCCATTTTTTCGTACCAACTTTATATACGCCCTCATCAAATGCCTCGAGAACACAAGAAGATACAAATTTATTTTTTTCCACTTTTCCTTTTTCAGCACCAGTGCTTGCTTGCTCTTCTGGCGGCTGCGGTGGCGCCGTTTTTTCTTCTTGTTTCTCCCCCTCTTTTTTCTTTGGCCGGGCCTTGGCAGGCGGATAAGGAATTGGTTTCTGGTAGACAATAGCGGCCGTTACGTCACGCTCCAGCTGATTATACAGCAAGGCAACCTGGCGATTTACAATGAGCAATGCCTGAGCTTCCCGCAGCAAGTAAGCCGCATTGCGGTTACCCTGCACCATGCCAATCATAATAACGGCAGATAAGGCGAGAGCGATAAGAAGTTCTATAAGACTAAACGCAGGAGAAAATAGATGGATTGCTTCGTCACTACGTTTCTCGCAATGACGACTGCGTCGTCCATTAAATTGAATTACGTTGGCTATAGGTATCAAGTGAATCTTCATGCCTTACCCTCTTTCCCAAAAGACAGAGCCCGCGGCGCGAGAGCAAACAAATTCAACGTCCGCTGTGTAGTACCACGAGACCACTTAGCTATAGCGCGCAGGTATTGGAGCTGCTTTGCATACGGAGCTAAAGAAGACTTCTTATTAATTTCGACCGGCTCAATAATCATGTGCATTTCCGGATCATCAAATTTTTGTGACGTTTTGCGCGCATCAGCTGGACTTTGATACATGCGATAGAGAAACTTTTTAATGATATATACCCGGTCAATATCTTCTCGACTTTGCCACACACGCAGCATTGAACGAATTTGAAGCTCCGAAAGAACGAACATCGTGGTAGAAAGAATGAAAAGAGAAATCATCACTTCGATGATGGTAAAGCCACGAGCGATGAGCCTCATTTTTTGACTTCCTCTTCTTCAAAAAAAGCGCCCAAAAATGGGGCTGCTGTAAAGACCATGGTGGTTGTAACTCCGTGCTCATTACGCACCAGCTTAACCGAGACGTCTTGGACCAGGCCATTTGGCACCACGTAGCACCAGGCCATCCCTTTGTTCTCATCAAATAAATCTTTTTTGTTGAGCTTTACCCACTCACAAGTAATCTGCTCTGGCCACTCGTACTCAGTGGTAAAGTAGGTAGATGCCACCGGCCCGTAATGCGGCACGCCAGGCTTATTTTCCACATCACCATCACGCGCCTCAACCGTCACCGTACGCTTCTTTTTATTAAACGTAAGTCGATGAACCTTTTGCGTGGTGATCGCTTCTTGTCGGGCAAAGTACAACACGTTATTAAGCTCTTGCTGCAACGCCGGCCACTCAAGATTTGGCGAACGACGAGTAAGTCGGGGCAACAGTACTGATGCCCCGACTCCAATAATAAACAGCCCGATCAAAATCTCGATCAAGCTAAATGCTGGCAAAGATGAGCGCACCTTACGCACCGACGGCAAGATCTTCGTTCTTGGCGTCTTCATCTCCTGTTTCCCCAATCGAATACAATTCATAGAATTTGTATTTTTTATACTTAACTGGAGGCGCATTATACACAAACGGTTGCTTCCAACCATCTTCTGGCAATTCATCCCCTTCAATGTACGGGCCAGTCCAACGGGTTTTAAACTTATCACCCTTTGGCATCTTTACCAGCGCATTCAAGTTACCTTCAGCCTTATTTGGAAAGTGACCAATTTCGTTATAATATTCTTGCAATGCCTGTTTTAATGCTTGCAAGTTACTTATGGTCGCTGTCTTTTTAGCACGTCCGAAATACTTCATTGCGTTTGGCGCCATGAGAGCAAACATAGTACCGATGATTGCCATAGCAATCAAAATTTCGATGAGCGAAAAAGCCGCTGCCCGGTTTTTACCAAATATCATAATATCTCCTTCTATTAAACTCCTGAAATGTCACCCATCTGCATCATCGGCAGAAAGATAGCCGCCACAATGAACAACACAATTAAACCCATCACTACCGTCATTATCGGGTCTATTTTCGCCGTTAACGAGTCGGTAAGTTCACCTAGCTCTGCATCATAATCTTTACCTACGGTTAAAAGCATTTCGGCTAGTTTGCCGGACTCTTCACCAGTAGAGATCATGTAGCTCGCCATTTTAGGGAATAATCCTGTTGCAGCAAGATACCGCGCAATTTTACCTTCTTTAATGATATTATCACGAGCTTCTTGCAGCTTTTGTGTGAGAACTTTGTTTTCAACAATGTTACACACAATATCGAGCGCTTCTGAAAGATTTACACCACTTTCCATAAGCATTCCTAGCGTCTGACTAAATTGTACCACGGCCTTCGTTTTTGCAAAGTAAGAAAAGAGCGGAACCTTAAGCACCAACTCATCAAGCGTGCGAATACCAGACGGCGTAGATTTCCAATGCGAGAAAAGAAAGAAAAATCCAATGGCACTGCCAAGTAAAAGCATGTAATAATTAGTCAAAAAACCTGAAAGCGTCATAAGAAGCTGCGTGGGACCAGGCAGTTCTTTCCCGGTCTTTGCAAACATAGCACTCATACGTGGCACCACAAACCCCAGCATCAGCCCGACCACAGCGCCCACCACCCCAAGCATCATAATTGGCTTTGATGTCGCCTTTTTTACTTTCTTCTGCGTTTCACTTGAGCGTTGCATGTATTCTAAGAGGCGCATCAAAATTACATCGAGCTTACCGCTTGCTTCACCGGCTTTTACCAGCTGAATGTAAATATTGGAAAACGCGGTGGGATGAGTAGCAAGTTGTGAAGCCAATGGTTCACCAGACTTAACCCCTTCTGTCACCGACATCAAAATGCCCTGAAACGGCTGATCAAATTGCTCGGTCAACATTTCAAGCGAATCAACTAACGGCACACCAGAACGTAACAAAACGCTCATTTGTTTGGTAAATGCAAAAACTGTTTTTTCTTCTACTTTGGGAGCAAAAAGACGAGACAAAAACGAACCACCCGTAGAGGAAGCAAGCTGCACTTCAACGGGCATTAGGCCTTGACCTTGCAGCATATCTTTGGCACCCTGCGGCGACGGAGCGTCAATAGTGCCAGTGACCTGCTTACCAGATCGCGTGAATGATTTGTATTTATATAGCGGCATTATTTATTTCCGTTTTTTGATTACTTGAAACAAGCTCACCCGTAATTGTATTGTATTCACTGATACATACTTCAATCAGCACATCGCACTATAGCAAAAAGAGGATTAGTATGAAAACAAATCGTTCTGCCACCCCAATTGTACTGTTTTTAAGCGGCGTTTTCTGTATAACGTCAGCGCATGGGCTTATCATTCATGAAAACAGTGGCATTGTGTGCAACCCAGATGCCACGCGGAACTACTTTAACGCACTGTCACCGATATCAAGCCCCGTTGCCACTATTTCGTTACGTTCTTATTTTGATGCCGCAAAAGAAAAAGCAGCCCCACACGAAGAAAGTTTTTTCTCTCACGCCTTTTCACCATTCATTCAAGAACAATATAACGCAGTTGGCTATGCCGACCTCCTCTCTCGCGATGCACGACACATCACCGAATTCTTAGCACTCTCTGGCGAATATAACTTGAGCGCCGAACAAACATACACCGGCCTCCGCCTATTCTATAACAAGCTAAAGGAAGCTTCCCTTATCGACGACACGGTTGTTGATCACATACTGGAAGTACTGCCAGTTGAACTTGAGCGCCATTTTCCGCTCAACCCACTTAACAGCGCCAAAATAAAGTCACCAGCAAAAATGATTGAAAATATCATGCTCTCTGGACTCACCACACATTTGGAAGCACCAAAGACCTCAACCGAAAATTTCTTCACCGGGCTTTCCCAAACGATTGCACAATCGGTAAAGGATATTGGGGTTAATGATGAAACGGCGATGAACGAGCGCCTGCGAAGCCTCACACTCAAGATGGTGGAGCTGCTTCTGAGCAAAACTATTTGGTACGCCCAACACCCACAGAGCATTTGGCCTTCTGTGCTCAAAGCAGCACACAACATTTCACAACTGTGTAGCAACCGCATTATTGCACATCTCGATGATGCTGATGAAGCCTACCGCACACTCGTCACCCGCTTTGTGTTCTTTATAGAACAATCAGGGCACCAACTACCAGCGTCATGGTATGAGAATATTGAAAGCGACCTCACTGGCGGCCTCGTGCCATTTCTTGAATCACCGGAACTGGATGATGGCATTAATTCGAAGAAACAATTGCTATTGAATGCATTGGTTCACGGCAAGACCTGCGCAATTGCACAACAGACGCATGGATTGTTAATAGAGTAAGATGGCGCCTTCGGTGCGCTTATGAAAAAAGGGCTCGCATTTCTGCGAGCCCTTTTTTATTGAGAAGCTATTTGGCTGCTAGAGTACTTTCTTTCTCTATTTCTTTCTCTATTTCTTTCTCTATTTTAGAGATATCCTCCTTAAAAGAAGCAATTTGTCTGGAAAGTTCTTCTTCTGATCGCTCACAAGAAGCTGGTTGACTATAGGATTCTCTTAATTCCGCAATTTGTAGTCTTAATCCTTCACAAAGGCACATTTTTGAGACCAAATGATCACGAGTAGCCATTTTTGTATTTTCTGAAGAGCTATCTTTCTCTAACGCCGCAATGGATTGGTAGAACGCGTTCAATAATAACCCAATTTGTTGCTCGAATGCTATCTGTACCTGCGTATCAACCACACCCGATAATTGAACATCTTGCTGCAAAGGAGTTGATGCCACAGATTCAACCGAATCCGGATCGCTACTTTGTTCAGTCCCAGCCTCTGCTTCCTCGCTCTCCACAGATTGTACTAAAGCAGATACCTCTGGCTTAGCAGCGGCGACTCCAGGCGCACTGAACGGTGCATCTGCTCCAGAAGCGGTTGGCATAACGTCAGCGAACGGAACACCTGAATCAGTTACAACAACAGCCGACGCATGGTGTTCAAGCGCCAAAAGATCTGCAGTTTCAGTACGAGTCAGCTCGGGCTTTGCTTCTACTTCGGGCTCTCTTACTGAAGAAGTCAGTACAGGCGCAGAAACTGGTACTGGCACAACATTAGGGGTTACTGCTGGTTTTTCAGAATCCGCTACTTCATTGATCAATCGCTCAGGAGAGGACAAAGGAGTTGTCGGAACCGTAACTACAGAACCCGCTGGCGACACTTCTTCAACGACTTCCGTGCTGCTCAGTGGATGTACTGGTTCAACCGGAGCATTGCTCGCGATATCAGCCGAATGTGACTTCGACGAAGAATCACCTGACGTCATGCGTAACACGTCTGGAAGATTGCTAACTGGTACCAGAGTAGAACTTGCTAAAGAAGAAGCTGCTGAATAACCTGTTGCAACTGTTCCTCCGGCAGGCACTAGAGAAAGGTCTATTGCCGCTTTAATTTCTTCTCCCTCAGTCTGTTCCGCAGCCGCTGCGTCTTTCAACGCTTGTTCAGCAGCTTTTACCTCGTCAGCAAGTTTTGCGGATTTCCTTCTTTTAGACTTATTTTTTTCCCCAGCTGGTTTGTCAGTTGCTCTCTTATTAGCTGCTCCTTTGGAAGCAGAAGCAGCTGCTTCTGTCTTTACTACTTGAGCTTGTGCATCCGCAAGATCTTTGGCCGTTGCTTCTGCTGTAAGCCTGTCTTGCTCTGCTTTTTCCGCGACTGCCTTTTGAGCCGCGAGAGCCGCATGGTCAACAACTACAGGAGCAGTTTTTGAATCTGAAGCACCGTTAGCACTCACTGCGCTAGCGCTATCAGAAACTACGATAGCAGCCTGATCTGGTGCAGGAACCAGAGCCGTTGTTGAAGGCAAGGTCGGCACTGCGTCGCCCGCTGGTGACGTTGGCGTTTTGCGTATCGGTTGTTGAACCGGCGGAATTGCACTGTCGCCAGTAACCGCTACAGAATTTTGTTCGACAATTGGAACTCCAGCTGTCGCCACAAGGTCGCGAACTTCTTCCGGCGCTCCGGTCGGAAGAGGTTTTCCGCTAACATCAACAGTTGGTATTACAATTTGATTGCCATTGACATCAGTGAGTTTTGGAACTTCTGGAACCACAACACCGCGATCGCGAACGATATCCCAAATAAGCACGCCAAGACAGCCAAGGTTTATGGCATAAAAGCGAGCCGCTGCAAGAGCAGTTTCGCCGTCGGTGAACAATCGTTGAAAGAAATTTTTATTTTTGTAGTTACCAAACAAGATTTGAGCAGTTTTTTGAGATTTTCCCTTTGAAGAGAACATTTCGATAGTATTTGCGAGCAAGCCAGTTGCAGCAACTGCGGGGACTATATAGTCAACGGCTTTTCGATCCGGCGCCTTAGCATATAAGCCAGCGGTCCCTAAATTCATACCAGCAACTGCCAGTAGTAACAATATGCGGCCTTGTGTGCGTTTTTTCATAATCAATCTCCTGTGTCAAACTAATAACAAGACTAATAGTCCTATTACAATTCAGTCTAGTGAAGTAAAAGAGGAATGTAAAGGCGCCCCTACCCGTTGGAATACGCTCCGCCCCCTCTAAAACTTTAACGACAGGCCGCCACTGAGCAATATACCACTCATAACATTCTTGCCGTTGAACGGCATTGTAAGTTGCAGATTAGCCTCTGGTAGCACCTTCCAGGCACGAGCCTGAGGCGGAACAAAGGAAATTGCAGCCATCAAATTATGGGATTCCACAGCATCAACCGTTGGCGAAGAATTAATAAGCAATGCACTCATAACATCGTCTTGGGGGTAAAAAGTACTATCCGTATGCTTAAAGAACTGATAGGCCCCGGTACAAAAGATACCAGTCTTGGCTAACTCCGTCTGAGCATACACCGTAAAGCGCCACTGCGGACCATACTCACGAGTCGCCAAACCTTTAGAAAGGAGCAGCCATGGGGTTTGTGCCCAGCTGGTCTTCAGGCGCCACTGCTTCTGTTGCCGAATAATCATAGTGCTACCGACATCACCACCAACCCGGATACCTCCACCCAAATCAAGACGTAAGCCTGCACCCATCGGGATAGCAGCCGATCCATCATGACCAAAATCAATATCAAACGCCTTATCAACATCTACTTTATGAGCCGTCGGCAGCTGTACTCCGAGGCGAAACTGCACCATCACATCACTCAAACGCTGATTATATTGTGTAAAATGACCTTGCCAGTAGAGCATACAGGAAACGTCACCCATTCCGATACGACGCTGACTCCCAATATCCAAATTTCCGTTTTGCGCTACAAAAGCCGCCAGACTGGCCTGATCATCCACAAGCAATGAACGAACACGATCGTCCTGTAACGTTTGCGATTTTGTTTGACTCGTCCACACCACATCATGAATTGCGGCGTCAATAAACGGTACATGAACGCCAATTGAAAAAAGGCCCGGCAACTTAAACATAGTCAAACGATACATCAGATCCATACATACCTGGCTCCACGAGAGATCACCAGTAACGACAAACGTGCCGCGTGTACCATCTTGCGCTCCTCGCAACCGGTTAGCCAGTCCATGAAGCGAAGTGCCCGGCAAGTTTCCTTCAAGCATCGCAAGGCTCGATTCTTTGTTCTCATTCGCCTGCAGCCCGTATACCTGCGGCACTGATACTGGCTGCTCATCACCGTTATACGCTCGTGTTTGCAACATTGTAAGCCCACGCACGCCAACCTGTACCGTCGATTCGGGCTTCCAAAGTCGTTGTGTCAAATCATTATCGTACGGCATCTGAATGTTGGTCGGTGTGTAGGCAGAAAGACCAACAGAGAAAAAAGCCACAAAGCCCAATGAGAAGAGCACCACATTATATTTAGTCTTCATTACTTACTCCTTTATTGAAGAACCTGAACGCCCCAAACCCCTGGCACTACCACCGTGCCAGTCGCTGAATCACGCACTATACCAGACAATGTATCAGCCACTATTCCTGCATCAAAGACCGGCTGCAATGCCTGCGACCATGCATCAATTTTGCCAACCGATTGCGTTACTGACAACACACGGAACATACCCGTTCCTTCTACCGTAAAAGCATGATGTCGAGAGCTTGCATCCACTGCGATACCGCCATCGGTATAAAAACATTCACGAAATTGACCAAGCAGCGTCATATACAAACGAGTCGTATTCCCACACGTATGAACCGTTGCACCCATTGCTGCCCGTGCATCACTATCAAGCAATGAGCCACTCGGCACACTAACACGATAAACACTAGCCACATTCAATGCCACATCAGCCGTGAGTACATATAACATGCCACCGTCAGCTACTGTAGGCCCTGGCACAAAAAGCAGCTGCGAACACACCCCAAATTTTTCAGTCGTATTGGGCACCATGGCAAGCTCATTCCACCCATCAGTACCTGTTGTATTTGTCACCGCAGACAAGGAACCATCATTTACCCACAAACCTTGAGTTGTAGCCAAGAATGCATAACTACCAACAATAGCGGCAGATAAAATAGTTTCATACGAAGCACCAAGGAGCACTGTAGGTGATGCAATTAACGTTTCACCTGCAAGCCCAGCATCAAAGTTAGAGGCCGTATACGGACAGCGATACATGCCATCGGCACAAATAATGTAGAAACCATTCGTGTCAGTCAAAATCTGGGTCACTTGTGCAAAATCAGAACCATCAGCCTTTTTAAGTTTGACAAAAGAGTACCCACTCGCAAGCGTTGAAAGCGAGCTGAGCGACGACCAGCCGGTACCGTCACTTTTGCACAAAACTGCTACGCCATTGCTTCCGCCAACAAACACCCACCCCGCACCGGAAGCACTTGAGGCAGATACAGCCGCAGTTGTAATCATACCCATCGAAAGAGAAGCAGCCGCAAAATCATACGTCCACAAATCACTCGCTGAACCAAAGGACACACCTGTTGTAAGTCCACTGCCAGAGCTCGTCAACGCAAGCGCATACCGATCACGACCAGTAAACGAAAGCAGCGACACACCAGACGCAAGGCAGGCCGAAGCATTATACCAATTAGAAGAGGTCGCATGCTTAGTACCAACAACTGTCTGCACACCGCCGTTAGCCGGCAAGAAGTACCCGTTAATTTGCGAAACTAATCCCTCACCAGGATTATCTGAAGCACCACCCCAAAACCCATTGCCCTGCCCCATTCCCCAGAGCTGTGAGTACAACGTATCACGACTACCAGAGAGAAACTTAATACGGCTCAACTTATCACGAGAAAAAGCATATACATCCTTATTAGCAGCAGCTACCGGTGCCCATGGCGCCCAGCCACGCACATTTCCGTTGATGTCAAACAAGGCTTGCGAAACAAAAACACCTTGTGTCCCCACAGCACCACCAGCACATGAAATAAAAACACTGTCGCCATACACACGCAACGCAGTGACCACATCAGGTGCATCGCCTGCTCCCACTATCGCGGCCACATCAGAAGTCGTATACAGTTGCAGAGTACTCCCTTCTGTTGCGGAAAGAGTTGAGTCGCTCTTGGTTGCCAACACACCATCCAACGTCAACGGAACTGCATATACCGACAGATTACTTCGCAGTACCACCAAACAATTAGTGCCGGTAGATGCATTCATCACATCGAGTGCCTGAATCGCAGTACCGCCACTCTTATTTGCTACTATGTAATCGTCGTCGCTCCAGTTATCAGAAGTATTTATTCCGCTCCCGTCAGCAATGCACGGCCGCAAAAAACAGACCACATTTGGCACCGCTTTGCCAGTAACTTTTGCATCGGCCGGCATCGCAATCGCCCCTACAGCAACCGCAACGCTTGCATCCGTTGTTGTAAGCCCAACGTATAATCGATTAAGTTTGTCATTCCAACACAACGCGTTTACACCAGAAATACCAGCGCCATCGACGCCAATTTTCATCAACGCATTTGTCAGCGGTACCGCTTGTGGACCACTATTATGGCCAAGCGCATCAACAGGCTCAATTCCGTCATTTACCAACTGCGCCATCGCAATCCCAGCAGCTGCTTGCCCAGCAAAAGTGCTTGCATCACTCGGTGTTACTGCCGCAAAAATAAGGCCGAAAGTAACCGGTGTGATAGCAGGATTTGTGCTTTGACGCGTATAGACCCCGCCGGTCAAAGCGACAATATTTCGCGCTACAGCGCCCAAGGCATCGCCAAATGGAAGCTTGTTTGTCAGCATGCTACTTCCTGCCTCAAGGTCAGTCACCATAGCAACTGAGTGAAGAGGAGAACTATCATCAGGCCCAAAGGCAACCAGTGGATAGTTTTTGTAAGTACTCAATAATCCGATGCGTTGCTCGTAGAGAGGGCTATCAGAGACGACAAGCGCACGCGCCATTGGGTTGTTTTTGTTAGTAGTTGTAGTGTTATTAATACACACCTGCGAAGGGCTTAAGCCAACTAAACTTGAAAGATAAGAGCCATCCTGCTGGCGCGCCACAGACAGACGAGTGAGTGCGTACGCAGAGTTTCCAACAATAGTCGATTGTGCAACAAAGAGCTCTCCATCCTCGGCGGCTGCGGTTCGGCCAAATGTGACGCCTGTCACATTTGCTGATGTAGAACCAGCCAACGATAGCGACCACGTGGAAACAAGTAGGCACAGCAAACTACGAATTTTCATACATTTCCTTTCACCGGTGAGGGAGTAAAACAAGGGCTCTGAAGCGAGTGGGAGGTAGCATACGTTATTTTGCTCAAAAGTAAACGAGGTTGTCGGGCGGGTGCCATCCCACACATCGGGCTAACCAAAAAAATAGACTATATGAAAACATTCTGATATCTTTTTCATTCATACTAACCGGGAGATTCCTATGAAAAACAAAGCATTTTTACTCATTTTAAGCCTACTCGCATTCGGCACGGCCACCACCTTCTGCGCCACCGCAGCACCGGAGGCTGCCACTGCAGGCCTAGCATTTGACGCAACCAAACGGTGGGATCTCAGCGAGGAAACATTAGAACATATGAAAGACGCAGAGCATATCGCACGTCGAAACGATTCAGCGGTAGATCCAGCACTCAGAGCAATTGCTCAATCGGCGCTCGGCGCTGCAAAAATTAACCCATCAATTGTTGTGCGTCATCTATATAAAGATCAGCCTTCATTCCTCGTCCCTATCTACGATGACGCCACTGGCTTGCCAGCATTTTTCTACACCCTCTCTCCGAGTGAAGCTGGTTATTACTGCGTTACCACCTTTCTGACACCGGAAATGGCCCTCAATTCAGCCGGGGAAAATCGCGCTATTATTGAGCGGCTCATAGACGATGCCTCTATTTATGATGCAATCAAGAAAAAGCAGACAGCCCGCACGGTAGCACTAAGAGCAGCTGATGCAGAAACAGCAAAAGATTTGACAGCCAGAGCAGAAGCACTGCGCTTGACCGATGCCGCGGCAAGGGAAGCAGACGCAGCCGCCGGCAGAGAAAAAATGGACGCACAAAAAAAGCTGTATGCAGAACTCAGTACACTTATTAAAACAGCACGAAACCGCCTTGAAACGCTTACACAAATAAAGGGATCCGGCACAACAGTGGACACAAATGACCTCGTCTACAGACTCTGCTGCTTTTATGCAGCGCGAGAAACGCTTAAACACGCGCCCGATAACGCCAACAACAAAGAAATTCCAGCCTCTGTTAACCTAGAGGAATTTCGCATATTATTACGCGACGAACCAACCATCAGCGCCCCCAACAAAGAAAAAATAAACAACCTCCTCGCTTGGGTAAACGATGAACACAGCACTGCCCCCCGCCCAGCACCCGCTGTTCCTAAAAAACAACCACAAGTCGCAGCATCAAAGCCCACCCAAAAAACATCAAAGGCAACTGAGAAGGCTCAGAAGAAAGCAATCGAAGAACAAGAGAAAATGCCATTCTTTGAGCGAGCTCTCCCGCTAAAATTACTCCCTATAGCAGACCCCAAAATAAAATCCACAATTGATGAACAGCTTCAATCTATCGCAACCATGCAAACTATTATCAATGACCGCTGTCGCGAATACACTGCACTTGTCAAAGAATATGAGGCAACGGCAATTAACGTTTTGAGAACAGAAGACCAAGCTCAAAAGGCAAAAGAAGATCTACAAAAGCCAAGACCGACCTTCACCTTGAATCTTCATTCAATTAGAGAAGGCTACGTAACTCTTCAAAACAAAAAGCAAGTTCTGCAAAATCAGCTTGCATTCATAGAAAAAATTGCTTGGAACAGCGCATCAGAAGACATTCGTAGCTCCCTTATCACAAATTTTAAAAAGCTCACGAGCCAACTACAAGAAACTCTCCAAAGTACTCTTTTTGCAGAACGAATAATTATTCAGGAGGAACTGCTAAAATCTGACACCTACTTAGATGAGCTGTACGAAGAACGCCGCCGGCTCATTGCTGATGCAGCAAGCCTTCAAGCTCAAATAGACACCATCATTGAACGCTGCGCGACTACCTGCACGCTACCCACCAGAAAAGAGGACATTGAGACTGCTGAACGGGCTGCCGAGGCACATCACCAAGAAGGCATCACGCCAACACAAAAAGAACTCACAACTCTCTACCTGAAGCTTCAAACAGAACTTACTCAATACCGAGAGAAAGTAGATAAACTAGAAACAGAGAAATCAACTCTCACCCCAGCTACAAGGAAATATGAAATTATAGGAAACCTCCTAAAAACTATTCAGGAAAAAGGCGCTCCCATTTACAACGACATGCAAGCCGTAGCCAAAGCCCTGAGGCCCGGTCAGACGTCCCAACAAATATGGGAAGCGTTATCTAAAATGCAAAGTGAGACAGAGTTCAACGCGCTCTGTATCGCCGGCGAAGAACGATTTACCCGATCAACAACATTCAGTCTAACCGACAAAAGCTAAAGCTCGGCTTAAGACAAATACGTCACGAAGAGCTAACTTTCTCGCAAAACTCCCCCTTCAAGCCGTAACACCACATCCATTTTTTCGTACACCGCTTGATCATGCGTTGCTATGATCAGGCCCATGCCATGGGTTTTCTGATAAGAAAGACAGAAATCGATTATTTCACCACCAGTTTTGGCATCCAAACTTCCGGTCGGCTCATCCGCTATCAAATACGTTGGCCGGCGAATAAGTGCCCGAGCTAACGCAGCTCGTTGCTGTTGCCCCCCCGAAAGTTGGTGGGGATAGTGGCCAGCATGCTCATGAAGGCCCAACGCCAATAAAAGCTCTTCAATCTCCCGTCGGCCCACCGTTCGCTCGGTCAAAAGCGCTGAAACGTACACGTTGTCATATACCGAAAGCTCTGGAATCAGATAATGATACTGAAAAGCAAACCCTATATGACGCGAAACCCACGTTTCTCTTTCCGCGGTCGAAAAATGAGCGACTTCTCGCCCTCCCCAGAGAACCGCTCCAGCATCAGCCGACTCAAACCCAGCTATGACATGAAGCAGCGTTGATTTACCTGACCCAGAAGCCCCTACAATGGCGTAGGACACCCCAGGGGTAAAAGTATAATCCAAGTCCAAAAAAACTGGTCGGACTGCCTGGTCAATCTCAAAACCCTTGGTAACATGCTGCAATGAGAGGTCATATTTAGAAATGGTTGTTCGCATACCAAGATATCCTTTAAAGTTGAAGCAGTGCTGGTTACCAAGCCGCAAGGAAAGAATTGCCAGAAACGGCACAAGATACCACGGGTGACGGTAGGTATGTAAATTATTACATTTTTTTAAGCTCTCAGGGGGAGGTAGCACTGTATGAAAAAACAGGAAAACAAATCAGGAGGAACGGCGCAAATCCGCGATATAGCAGTCGTGCCGACCATCGATGTCGTTGTGTTTCCTCACATGGTAGTGCCGCTTCTTGTTCTCGATACAAAAATCATTGCTGGCATTTTGCAAGCAATGAAAGAAGACAAAAAAGTGCTCATGTTGGCGACAAATACACAGCCCAACAGCAACTACGATGATGATGGAGAACCAATTAGCATTGACGACCTTTTTGCAGTCGGAACCATTGGTGAAATTATTCGCCTTATGGAACTCTCTGATGGTGGGATTAAAGTGTTGGTACAAGGGGTACAAAAAGCACTCGTTCACCATATTATACCGACCGAGGAAAGCCTCAGCGCAAAAATTGAGTTGATCCCGCCAATGACAGAAGATTGCAATCCTGAAAAACGTGATTACTACATCAAAACCATTTGCACTAGCGTCACAAAACTGCCGGCAAGCAGCACATTATTTAGCCCAGATTTCACCTCAATCATCTATCAAATTGAAAACCCACAAAAGGTAAGCGATTTTGTTCTCTCACACCTCAACTTGCCGGTTAATCAGGCTCAGGAGTTGTTAGAAAAAGAATCTATTACTCAGGTACTTGACGCAATTGTACTCCACCTTGACCGCCTTGTATCGTCAAGTGAGGTAGAAGAAAAAATTCGCACATCAACTCGTGATTCCATTAATAAGTCACAACGCGAGTACTACCTTCGCGAACAACTTCGTGCCATTCAAAAAGAACTGGGCGACGATAATGATTCAGAAATCGAAGATTTTGAAAAAAAAGCTCTTGAAACAAAGTTTTCTGATGAAGCACGAACTGAATTCAATCGTCAACTCAGCCGCCTTAAAAAGACCGCGAGTGACTCGCTGGAAGCAACGGTGATGCGTAACCATCTTGAATGGTTAATTAGTATGCCGTGGGGCAATTCGACACAAGACAATAATGATATTATCGTTGCTAAAAAAGTTCTTGATGAGGGACATTTTGGGCTCCATGAGGTCAAAGAACGGATACTTGATTACCTTTCTATCAAGTACCTAAAAAGTGACTGTGCAAGCCCTATCCTTTGTCTTGCAGGACCACCAGGTGTTGGTAAGACCTCTCTTGGTAAGTCAATTGCACAAGCAATGGGTCGCACCTTCGCTCGCATCGCTGTCGGCGGCGTTCATGACGAAGCTGAAATACGTGGCCACCGCAGGACATATGTTGGCGCCCTTCCCGGCCGGTTTGTACAAGCAATTAAAAAATCTGGCAGCCTTAATCCTGTGTTACTTATTGATGAGATAGATAAAATCGGTTCATCACACAAAGGCGATCCTTCTGCCGCACTCCTTGAGGCGTTGGATCCAGAGCAAAACAAAGCATTTTACGACAACTATTTGGGCGTACATTTTGATTTCTCAAAAGTACTTTTTGTGACCACAGCAAACGACCTCAGCACCATTCCAGCACCATTGCGTGACCGTATGGAGATCATTCAGTTAGCTGGGTACACTAAAGAAGAAAAGATGGAAATCGCAAAGCGCCACCTGATTCCTACGATCATAGGCGACTCGGGACTAGCAAAAACCGAAATTGCTTTCTCAAAAGATGTCATTGATGAGCTTATTTCTGGATATACCCGCGAAGCAGGGGTTCGCGGACTCGCAAAGTTATTCCAAAAATTGTGTGCAAAATTCGCACGTCACTACATTGAAAACAAAAAAGGTATCAACTTCACTAAGCGCTCGCTGGCTGACCACTTAGGCCCACGTCGCGCCATAGACATGTTGAAAATCGGCACGCACAAAGTCGGCATTACTAACGGCCTTGCCTGGACTCCATACGGAGGCGAAGTCTTACAGATGGAAGCATTATTAATGCCAGGAACCGGCAAATTAATTTTAACCGGTCAGCTCGGCGATGTTATGAAAGAATCAGCACGAGCAGCGGTAAGTTATGCCCGCTCTCATGCCAAGGACTTTAATATCGATGCCAAGATGTTTGTAGAGTATGATTTACATATTCATGCACCAGCCGGCGGCATACCAAAAGATGGCCCGTCTGCGGGAATTACTTTGCTTTCTTCGATTTTTTCGGTATACACGGGACGCCCTATCAGCAGCGACTGTGCCATGACCGGCGAGTTGAATTTACAGGGCAATGTACTCCCTATCGGCGGAGTTAAAGAAAAACTACTTGCCGCCAAACAACATGGCTTTTCCAAAGTCATTTTCCCAAAACAAAACGAAAAAGATGTTAAAGGAGTGGGTGCGTTGCCAGAAGGAATAAAAATAGTATTTGTAGAAGATGTACAAGAAGTTCTTTTCCATGTCCTACTACCAAAACCATGATTTTCATATTAGGATGACGTATATACTCATTACGTTCAAATAAACAGCATAAGCAAGGACACTCTCATGCGTAAGCATTTAGTATCACTATTTACCGCTCTCGCCTGTGGTATCATTACCAGCACCATATTTTCACTACCAGTGGTATATGTGGATGGGCTACTTTTACCAAGTACTAATCGAACAGTGTCCTTCGAACAGCCAGAAATACAAAATCAACTTACACAGTATCAAACAACGCAAGAATTAGTAGCATTTTTGCTGAAAACTGATGAAGACATTTCAACAGCATGGGGAGCAACTGGCGTTGTGAGCTCTAGCACGCTGGGAGAAGGTCTTAAAAAAAACCCACCCACCTACACTATAACGCTCAAGGACATCGTTCAAGTATACAATCCACACGATTCCATACGCACAACTCCCCTTCCTGGCACGCTCAATAAAGAAACACGCCTTGAAGTAAACCCAAGCGCCTGTGGTTTTTATAAAGATGCCCCCCTCTTCAACCGCATATCAGTAAAAACTATCGAAGAAATATATGACCTCTTAGCCCGTAGATACAAAACAAAAGCGCTCCAAAAAGAGCTCAGCACCATTACCACCTGCAATCAATTCATCCAAACGCTGGTTGACCGGTTGAATTTGGAAATAAGTGCTCTCAAAGCCTTAGAATTTTTAACACAAAACTCCACCATTCAAAACAAACTCAAACTTCTTGTAGAACTAATCCTTCAACAAGGCAAGGCGAGTGGTATGGGCGGAGAAGAAAATCAGGATTTAGCAGGCAATTTCCATCAGCAGCTACAAGACTTGCAACTGCCGGAAGTAACAACAAATTACCTGTCCGACACTATTGAGCGGTATGACCGCAGCAAAGGAAACCAGCTAGAAGCTCCAGGAATTGAAGCATACTTACGCTTCGCACTTTCATTGCCATGGGCCGATGCTGCTTCGACAAAGAATGAAGAATATGACCTTGAAAAAGTAGCCAAAATGCTTGATGAATACCAGTATGGTATGGACCAAGTAAAAGATATCATTCTCACTCACTTAGCGTTACGCATGGTCACCCCAGAAGGCTCACCACTAGTACTCTGCCTAGTCGGCGCTCCAGGAACCGGTAAGACCTCTATTTGTAAGCATATCGCACAAGCGCTTGGCAAAAAAATGGCTCGCATCAGCCTTGCCGGCGTTCACCTGCAATCAGATATTACGGGCGTAAGCCGTTCTTACATTAATGCTGCCGAAGGAAAAATAATGCGCTCCATTAAGAACATGCAAAGCGCATCCGGAGTTATTTTGCTTGATGAAATAGACAAAATGGGCACACAAAACCAACAACACGGCTCTCCTGCCGACGCCCTCCTTCATGCCTTAGATCCAGAACAAAATTATGCCTTTACGGACGATTACCTAAACATACCGTTCAATATCTCAAAGATACTGTTCGTTGCCACCGCAAATAACGAACGAGAAATTCCATCGGCACTTCGTGACCGTATGATTATTGTACAAGTGCCGTCATATACAAAAGCAGAGAAAATCGAAATCGCGCAAAGCAAAATTATCCCGCGCCTTCTACAAAAAAGTGGTCTTATGAGCCAAAAACCATCATTCAGCAACGAAGTCATTGGCCTCATCATCGATAAATATACATTCGAAGATGGCCTACGCGGCTTAACGCACCAGCTCAACTTCTTGATCGGTAAGTTTGCACGCGCTTATTTACGTGGTGAATCAACCATTTTTACGACCGACAACCTATCAACGTTCCTTGGCAACGCTCACAATAGTCTGGCAAAATTTAAGCGTAAAGCAAAAGAGATTGAGGCGTACCTCGCCACTGCTGCACGCAAGAAACTGTTTGACGCCATTGAAGCTTTTGATGCCACCCGCGAGCGCACCGAAGCCCATGAAAAGCTTCGTGCCTATATCAGTGCAGTCCTTGATTTCCCATGGATTCCAGGAGAAGACTCCACAAACTATAACTTAGACGCCGTTGCTGCGGCAGTTGATGAAACACACTATAGTGTTGATGAAGTAAAAGACTCAATTCTGGATTACCTCGCGTTAGCCCAACGCAATACGGATAACAGCTCTGGTTCAGTACTCTGTCTTGCCGGGCTGCCGGGGGTTGGTAAAACCTCAGTAGCGCAAGCACTGGCAAAAGCATTAAATAAGAAATTCATCCGCATCCCAATGAGCAGCCTCACCTCAATATACGATATTAAAGGTCTTTCGGCAGATTACCAAAATGGTCATACCGGCGTTATTGCACAAGCACTTATCGATACCGGTTCGCAAAATACCATTATTGTTCTAGATGAAATAGACAAAATTCCTCATATTTCGATCGCAAATGCGCTCTTAGACGTACTCGATCCAACCCAAAATGCTAAGTTCCTTGATGAATACTTAGGAGTTCCCGTTGATATTTCAAAAGTACTCTTCATTGCAACAGCCAATGATACTGGTGAAATTCCATATCCGCTGTGGGATCGCCTCACCTTAGTAGAAATGCATGGTTACTCTGAGCGCCAGAAGATAGAAATTGCACAACGATATCTTCTTCCAAAACTGTATACACAAAACAACCTCAGCCCACTACCGTTTATAACACCCGAGCTGCTTCACACTATCATCTACAACTACACCAAAGAGGCAGGGGTACGACAATTGAGTCGCCGTCTCAAGACAATTGTTGCACGGTATGCACGCAGCTTGAATAACACTACTCCATTGGTTATTACACCGAACAATATTGATACAATTCTGGGCGAACCAATCACTCATGATGCTATTTTCAATGTTGATAGCGTGGGAACCAGCAACGGACTGTACTGGAGTATGGGCGGAGGAGGCGTACTTCTTATCCAAGTCACCGCACGCAGAGGAAAAGGAGAGGTAAAAGTAAGCGGCTTACCAGGAGAAGACATGCAAGAATCTGCAAATGCCGCAGCGAGCTACGTTAAAACAAACATTGGGCATATCATGTCTACCTACGCACCAAGTATAACACTACCAAAAGATGTGAGCCTCAATGGCATTGACCTCCATATTCACGTCATGCGCGGCGCGACACCAAAATCTGGCCCATCAGCAGGACTTGCGTTCTGTACTGCTATTGTTTCCTGTCTCACAGGTCGCCCTACACGCCATGATTATGGCATGACCGGCGAAATAGATTTATACGGCAATGCGTTTGCTATTGGTGGCCTTGACCAAAAACTTGAAGGGGCACGCACACACGGTCTTAAGCGAGTTTTCGTTCCAGAAGAAAACCGCAAGAGCATCCAGGCACTCAAAGAGACGCCGGTCGGCGTGCAAGTCACCTTTGTAGAGACTATTGATGACATACTCTCAGAGATTTTGCTGCCAACAACCAAAGATACGAGTCCTCTTTTTGCGGCGTCGCCATTCCAAGTCGTGAGAGTAATTAACAACTAAACGATTGCATATTTTTTGGGGGCAGGCCATCCTAAACGCATACATCAACGCATGAACCAGCACGGTACATACCGGAGACTGTATGCACTTTACTCTTTTGTGGCGGGTCATATCTACTCGCCCTACCACCATCTTAACCATAACTAAAACGAATGCCGCCCTCAAAGCACTCGGCTCTGACTCGACCGAACAGGTACTACTCACCCCGCTGCCTTATTTACTGGACAGCGGCGATAACCTGACCGCCCCGTTCCAGCTCCGTACCTTCCTCGACCTTCAATTGCTGCCGACGCACAAAAAGCCATTTAGCATCATTGTCGCACTTCCGGCCGAGGCGCAAGACCCTCAACGGCTGGCAACGCAAATTATTGCCGTCCTTATGCAACTACGGCTGCCCCCGTATGTAGTGACAACCAAAGACCCGACTATAGGCCCTGCCACGCAACTCCCCTGCCTTTTTTCCGGTCGCGCCTACGGCCGGCCACTTCCCTGGCGATTGGCCCTGGCAACTCTTTTATTAGCCATCACCACCGGCGTTTCCTACTGGTATCAACAGAAACCCCCACTTCAGGAATCATTACCGATCGTTCCAAAACCCACACGGCCAAAACCACGTATTCCTGGGTTGGTGTACCAACCAATTGTGGCGGCTTTAATGGCACACCAACCGGCATGCCAGCTGACATCGCTCACCGCAAAGCCCAGTGAAACGACTGCGGCCTTCACTGCCAGCAACCCAGCATCACTAGCCATCGTGCAGAAAATGTTTGGCCTGGCGACTAAGTCGACATGGGGGAAAACCGCTCCGCGGTACCGACCGGGGCTGCCGCCAATGTATGTGAGTAAGATAACAGGGCGGCATCTTTTTCTTGACTCGGCTTCCGATTACGGCCACACTGAGTTATATGATTAAATTATGATTAAATTATGATTAACGCATAAATAAGCCATGATTAATCAATGAATAACTCCTCACGAATGAACAAAGGAACCGTATGCAGGAGCAGCATGCATTTGAAACAAAATACACGATTACTCCAGATATACTGCGCAATTTAGGCCGTATCGAAGCCTGCAAAGGACGCGCAGAACATGCCTCAGTTTCTGTTGCAATACTCTCCTCATTGCGCAAAAGCGCCCGGCTACGGTCGACCCATTATTCAACATTCATTGAGGGAAACCGCTTAAGCGTGGAGCAAATTGGCGCAGTCTTAGAGTACCCAGGACACTTTCCAGGCCGAGAGCGTGAAGAGGATGAGGTAAAGGGTTATTACACTGCCCTGACCAAAGTTGAACAACGAGCTACAAAAGGCTCACAGGTATCAGAAAAGCTCATTCAAGAAATTCATTCCCTGGTCATGGGCGGCGGAAAAAAAACCTCAGTCAAAGCTGCTACCCCGTACCGCGATGGGCAAAATGTTATTTATGACGGGAAAAGTGGCGCTATAGTATACCTGCCACCAGAAGCACACGATGTGCCAGCCTTGATGGCAAACCTAGTTAAGTGGATTAATACAAGTACCGAGATCCCCTGCCCTATCGTTGCCGCACTTGCCCACTATCAATTTGCAACCATTCACCCATACTATGATGGAAACGGTCGCACTGGCCGCTTACTGGCGACCTTTATCATCCACGCAAACAAATATGACCTCAAGGGTATTTACTGTCTTGAGGAGTATTATGCGCGAAACCTTTCGACATACTACGATGCTCTCACGGTTGGCCCCTCTCATAATTACTACATGGGTCGAGCCGAAGCAGACCTCACCCCATGGATCGCCTACTTTGTAGCCGGAATGGCGGAAGCATTTGAGAACGTGGTGAACACATTATTCATGCCCCCCCACAGAAGCCCTCTATCAGGCACTGCACAAACCCTCCGCCTCACCCCGGAACAGCGAGTAGTTCTTGAGCTCTTTGTGGATCAGCCGACTATTTCCTCCGCACAAGTCTCCCGAATCTTCGCTTTTTCCTCGCAGTCGGCGGCTCTTTTGTGCATAAAACTAGTAAGGGAAGGCTTTCTTGAATTTGCTGATAGCTCCAAAAAAGCGCGGCGCTATCGATTAGCAAAAAAATATGAACGGCTTATTTTTCCAGAAGCACTCTCCCCTCATCAGTGAAAAAAGTTAGCGCAAATCTACCCCAAGCGGCCGATTTGCACTCTCCGCGAACCTCTGTTATGCTCTCCCGAACATGAAAACCCTGTAGGTTCCATGTTTTTTACTATATATATGTATCACGTTTAACCCTGGCGGCTGGGCAACCAGCTGTTAGCGAAAAGAAACTTCGAAATGCTTAAAGGTACGATAGACGCGAAAGCGACTCAGTTGTTAAACGAAGAGCTCATTCAAGACCAGTTCTCGTTAACACCTACAGAAGAAGCAACATTAGAAAGTCTCTACCAAGAACACGGCGCAGTCTTTGCACCAGGCCAATTATTTACTGGCAAAGTGCTTAGTCGTAGCAACAGCGGTGTGGTAGTTGACGTTGCTTTTAAATCATACGGCACTATTCCGATGAACGAATTCAACCAACAAGAATTGGCAACGTTGACTGAAGGGTCTGCGATTGAAGTTCTCGTTGATCGTCTGGAAGACGAAAACGGCGTAGTAGTGTTGTCATATCAAAAAGCTAAGTCCATGAAAGCATGGGACCGCATTGTTGATCTTGCAAAAGAAGACAAAGCAGTTACCGGTGTTGTTCTTGGAAAAGTCAAAGGCGGTCTTAACGTGGATATCGGTATCCCGGCTTTCCTTCCTGGCTCACAAGTTGATATGCAACGTATTAACGATTTCGAC
>JAUPVI010000050.1 GCA_030917105.1 Candidatus Babelota bacterium | reverse complement strand
AGACCCCGATGTTGCAATGATTGGAGAACTGCGAGATGCTGATTCGGTGCATAGTGCGGTTGAGGCTGCATTGACTGGCCATCTGGTCTTAAGTTCCCTACACACTGGTCGGGCGAGTGGGGTGCCGATCCGCCTTCGCGAGATGGGAGTTGAGCCATATCTTATAGCGCATGCTCTGAAAGGGGTGCTAGCCCAGCGCCTACTACTGACCTTGTGCTCTGATTGTAAGGTTGTGGTTCCGCTTTCGCACAAGGAACAAGAGTGGGTGGCACAGCGAGGCTTTTCTCTTGCGGTAACAGCTTATTCTCCTGGTTGCGCTGCATGTCATCAAACAGGGCTCGCTGGTCAGCGAGTAATTGCTGAGTTGTGGTTGTGTGAGGGCGGGGAGATTGGAGAATTGCTTAAAGATCCGACTTCGAGCCAGGCAGATTTTGAAGAAATTGCCAAAAAACATGGCATGGCCCCCCTCGTTATGGCTGGAATTGAGTTGGTAAAAGACGGAATTGTTGCTCTATCAGTCCTTATGAATTGTGATCTATAAAGAGACGCTTGAGGCCTCGAAACCGCCTTGCCAGAGAAGGTTTGGTAAAAAAATATCTAAAATTGTTTCGCATAGCGCAAAAGATTTCTGTAAGAGTTTTTTATGGGCAATATAATATTTTTTGTTTCTACGTATAGACAAGACCAGAAAAATGGTTTACATTAGTACCATCTTGTTGCGGAAATTACAGGTTTCATCGCTTCTCTAAATATAAAAATTTTACTTTCTTTGCCGTGCGGCCTTTGTGTCGTTTCGGCTGTTTGTATGAAAATCGAATCAGTACGCGTATGCCGTTTTGTACGGCTGTGGGGGATACGGTGTACGCGTGCTGGTACGCAAATTGGGGATGTTGCCTTTGCTTCTATAATTATTTAGGTGTGGTGTACGTTATAGATGCATTATTCCAAGGCAATGTCCCCTTATTTTATTGGACTGGGTTTATCGATGTTGGCGTCTCAACAGTAGTGTACTGTTGGAGATGCCTTTTTTTACGTCCATTGCTTGCGTATTGGTTGTGGCCTAGAATCCGAACTGTGCTAGTTCTTCTCGCTCTTCTGGAGTTAATGTGTCCATTTTTTCTTGAATGAACTTCTTGGCCGCATCAGGCCCTTGGGTGCGGTGAACTTCCTCAGCTTCTTCAAGGAGCTTTAAGAGGGCAGGGCTTAGCTGTTGTGCCGCTTCCGCATCGTCGCCTGGGTCTGTTTCGCCTTCAGTAGGCTCTTCCATCATAAAATTTGGCCCGCGTTGTTGGGCCATCATCATTGCGGGGTCAAATCCGGCTTTTTTCAGACGGTGAGCGATCACTGGATTTGGAGCGCGGCCGCTTTCAGCTGCCATTTTTGCATGGAGCATGAGATCTTGCGCTTCTTTTATGCCTTTGTCGCTATTCATCCCTGGGATAAAGTTGCTGGCGACTGTGGCCATAAGATTTGATGGTTTAAGAGCGGTTGAAACACCATAGTCAAAAATATTATGCATGAGGGTGCGCGCAGCGGTGTAGGCGTTGGTGCGGCCGTGGGTGTTCCCGAAAATCATGCCAATGTGTTTGTTTGCCATTTGATTAAGCACTTGCCCGCCAAACATATTGTTTTCCTGCATCTTGGCTAGCTGGTTCATCAAAGGCTTGAGGGCTTTCTTGAGGAGTTCGTCTGCGCCGTAACCGACTAAGTGTGCGCCCCATTCATTGCGGGCAATTTTTGCAAAGGTTTTCAGCGGTAAGTCTTTGATTGCTTCGCCAGTAGCTAAGTAGTGGGCATCAAAAGCGGCAGCAATTTCGCGCAATCCCCATTCGGCGTACAAACGGCTCAGGACATGGAAGATTTCTTTTACTTGGCTTACCAGCATGAATGTAGCGCTATTGATATTCCCGGTGAAGGAGGCAAATTCTTTTGCAACTATCTCCTCTTTTTTCTGTTTCCTTTGGGCCTCAGTTCCTGTAAAGAATTCATCATGCGTTGCCGTCTTGTGCATAGAGAGGAGCCCAAAGGTCTGAAGTATGACATCAGTAGCCCGATTCGTTATCTCCTTGATTCGGCTATCCGCTGATTGACCGCTAGATGGCATATTAATTAATGATGCATCTTTTAGGACGGTATCATTATCGTTACTCGGTGTCTCTACTTTATTGGCTTTTATATTTTTATAGGCTCGTTGGATAGTGCGCTTAAGGTCAAGATAGGTTATTGGATTGAGGTTCTTTGGTGCTGGCGTGAGATGTATATTGCTGCTTTGGAGGCGCACCGTCTCTTGTATTTGTTCGTTGTTGCCGGTGAAATGCGCTGTTTTAAAAGCGTTCAATTCTTCGGCGGTTTTTGCGTTGAGATAGGTGAAAATATCTTTTTTGCTCAAAAATAATACTGGATTTTGTGTTGCATAGCCTGATTTTCCTTGAGCATACGCAATTTTTTGCAGTTGCGTTACAGTGAAAGCCTCCTGGTTTTTAATTTGGTACCAGGAAGTATGGCCACTGTCTTTAAGAGATGGCCCAACCGTTTTCTCTTTTACGTAGCGGGTAAATGCCGCAATTCTCTTTTCCCATGGATCTTTTGGTGCTGGGTGCAAGGTAGCGACAAGGCGGTTCACGCTGAGCATGAGGTCATATACCTTGTCGGTAACAAAAACGTAATGGCCAGCAAAGTTTGTCATTTCTTCAAACTGCTTGATGGTAGACATTAATTTGCTGATGGATTCGATAGTATTGTATGTTATAGCATAGTATTTCTTGATGATTTCTATGGAGTCAGAAGTGTCAGCAATGGTATGAATACCAAGTTTCTTACGCACTGGCTGTGGGAAGAGCTTGAAAACGAGGCGCGGGATGATCAGTTTTGAAAAGTAGTTTTCATATGATTCTCCAGCCAAATGATCTTCCATAAACGGGAGGTACCGCTTTAACCCACTCTCTTGCCGTTCCATCAGCTTTTTGAGTGTAGTTGGCGCGATACTTATTTTATATTCCGTTGGTTTCCCAATGGCGCTGTGACTGAGGGCAAGCTTAAATTCGAGGTTAACAGTATCGTTGTCTGAAAGCTGCTCTTGGTTGTTCTCTCGGGCTTTGCGGGCGATAGCATCGCAGATATCAATAGCCTTCATTATAGCGGCAGTAAGCTCAGGAGAGATTTCAGTGCCTTCATCATCAGTCAGCGCAGTCGTTGGTTTTGACGTGAACTGCATACCAAACATTGCTTGTGGAATGTTGAGGGCTAAGTTTGCATACATCAGGTATGGGGTGAGCGGGCCTTCTTGGATTTTGGCCGTTAAGCTGTCTTTAATAATGCCACTGACTTCGTCTTGTACTTTTTCGCTGAATTCCTTCGCTTTATCTATTGTTTTACTGCGGAGTGTTGGTGCGCGAGCAGGTAGTTGTTCGCCAGCTCCACGAAGATAGTAGTCTTCGTCACGGAGTGCATATTGCTCTTCGCCGGTCGCACTAATTCCTACCTTTACTTCGGCTTGGATGTCTTTCCAAATTGGTTGATAGATCTGCCAGAGGTGTTTAGTGACTGCGACTTGAAGAACCTTATTTTTCTCGGCAGCGTCTTTGTTTGCCATGATGCTACGAAGGCTAAATGGTAGACCTGCGGTGAGCAGTTTACCAGGGTCTTTTTCTTTGAGGATGTAGTCGGAAAGAATTTTTGGTGTAATGAGCGCTTGGTCTGGGGTACGCCGCTGTGTCATTGCAAGCTGGTAGTGAACGTGTGAGAGTTTCCACAGTGGGATAGTAAGGAAATCGCTGACAATTGGACGGTAGAAGAGGCGGTCCAGGGATTTGAAAGTACTGATAATTGATTTATCGATACCAGATTGTACCAATTGACCCAAAAGACTTTCTTCATCAGCAAGGGCGGTAAACCATTTAGTTGGCACCATCTCTTTTACTGCTTCCCCATTCTCGTTAACACGATATTGCGGGATTAGTTTTGGTAGCTTGTTGCCTTGTGCGTCAGTTTTGACTGTGCCGTCGCGATTGAGCTCATAAATTTTTTCTTCCCCGATGACTGAAATGAGGGCGGTGCTCACCATTTGCCAAACGTTATGCCAAAATTTAATAAAGAAGCGGCCAACAAACTCGGTCATTGTTGACCACCATTCTGATGGGCTCATACGCGTTTTAAGCGTTTTCATGGCGGCAAGCATTTTTGGAAGTATTGGCTGCGAGGTCGATTGTTTGTATTTAACGAGCAGTGCCTTAGGATTGCTTAAAAGCTGCTTTAGTGCATCAACATTTTCGACCAACTCGTCCAAGTTTTTATGCTGCACTTTTACTAGGGCAATTGTGGCGCGCAATGTTTCGGGATCGCGAAGAATAGACTGGACCGCTGACTTCTGGATTGGAGCGCCATATTTCTCTCCAATTTTACCCAGCAAAACACTCAGTTCTTTTTGATCTTCGGGAGAGAGTGATTGCATACTCGCTGGCAGGCTTCTTATCTTTTCTTCGACTATTTCTTTGCCGCTCGGGCGTGCTTGCTGCGTAGAGCTCTGTGTGGGAGCAGATATAGTTCGTTTGAGCCCAGCAAGCTGTTCATTGAGAGCTAATTGCTGGGCTTCATATGTTGCAAGCGAAATACCGCTAGCCGGGGCTTCAGCCTGTGCAGAGTGCCCAAGACACATAATGACTGCTATGCATGCAAGAAGATTGCGCGATATCGTTTTCATGGTAAACCCTGCCTTTATTCTCTATATCAAGCCTAAAAAGATCAGGTTTTAGTCTAGAGAGCGGGCAAGAGCTAATGCAATGATATCCGGCAAAAGAGCGGTATTATGTACGATATGCGCTTATTTTAGCCGAGGAATTTTTTGAAGAATCCTCGAATGCCACTATTTTCATGTTCCACTGCTTTGTCATAGGCCAGAAGAGCCTCTTTTGCTTCTGAGCTTAGCTTTTTAGGTATAGCGCATTGTGCGATATATACTAAATTCCCTGCGCCTGTGCCTTGCAGTCGAGGAAAGCCTTTGCCAACGATAACAATTTCGTGACCGACAGGGCATCCCTTTGGCACCTTAACGGTATGTGTTGAGCCGTCAAGCGATTCGACTTCTAGTTGAGCACCAAGAACAAGCTGTGCATAGGTTAAGGTAAGATTGCATACAAGATCATTATCGCGTCGTTGAAAGTTTGCGTCTGGAGTGATGCTGACTTTTACGTACAAATTTCCTGCTGGACCAGCAAATGTGCCCGCGTCCCCTTTGTTAGTGATGCGGAGATCTGCACCACGATAAATGCCAGCAGGAATGGTCACAGTTAAGGTCTCATATTTTTGTACCCGTGATTGCCCGCGGCAAGTCGCACATGGATCGCTAATCGTGAAACCATTCCCCGAACATGCATGGCATGGTTGCGAAAAAGCAAAAAAGCCTTGCTGCATAGTGGTAGATCCGCTGCCGTGACAGGTACCACACGCGGTTGCTGTCTTGCCGGGCTTACATCCAGTATTCTTGCAGGTATCGCATGGAATGTAGTGATACACTTTGATTTCTTTTTTACAACCGACAAGGGCCTCTTTGAGCGAAATGGTTACTTCGTATGCGAGGTCATGGCCTTGTGTTGGTGTAGGTCCTGATCGCCGTTGTTGGCGTCCAGCCTGTTGGCCGAAAATATTGCCAAAAATATCGCTGAATTGAGAGAAAATATCGTTTGAGTTTGCGTAAGAGTGGTAATCAGAGCCGGCATGCATGCCTTCATGGCCATACTTGTCATAGCGAGCTCGTTTATCTTTATCTCCCAAAATTTCATATGCTTCGGTAGCCTCTTTAAACAAGCCCTCAGCCTTTTTATCATTTGGGTTGCGGTCTGGATGGTGTTGCATTGCCAGTTTACGGTAGGCTTTTTTAATGTCAGCATCAGAAGCGGTTTTTTCCAGACCAAGAATGGAGTAGTAATCTTTTTTTTTGCTCATACAAAACGTTTACGGGTTAGAAGAGAAACTTATATAGATACATGCTAAACAGTATATAGCTCAAAAGTAGGGGAAGCAAGGAGCATTTGCGGCGAAGCCTAGTAATCTTTCTATTCTGTTTGGTAATTTATATAGAAATGCATTGCATCGTTATAGGAATTGGGCTCATGAAACAGTACGCTGTATTTCTTCTTTGCTTTATGAGTGGTTCTGCCTTTGCGGCTAGTGTTGGCAACGAAGACGTAGGAGCCGAGCTTTTTCACGTTCATCGCGGGCCTCAGGCAGCAGTAAAAGAACTTGCTATGTGTAAAGAAACGTTAAAGAATCTTGGGGCGCAGCCACCAGTCATTGGTTGGCCAGCTCGAGCGAAGCAGATGGCGGGTAGTGTTAGCAATGTATTTATTGCGAGTGGACTTGCTGCTGGCGGAGGCATAGTAGGGCCGGCTTTACTTCAATATGCGAATAGACGTCGTGAGCGCGGTGGCGGCGCTTCTGCGAGCCAGCTGGCAACACAAAGACTTGCGGGGGCGGCCGGAGCTGTTACGCTTGGATATGCGATCTACCGCATTAATGAATTTGTTGCAGCACGTTTAGCGAAAGCCAATGAGGCCAAAAAGTTTGCGCAGTTTGTGGCAATGTGGCCATCATATCGCGAGAATGCGCCGCCTTTGATCTCAGAAATTATTGAGCCTATGTACAAGAGTTTTTCAGTTGATGGCGAATTACGTATGACGCCAGAAGAATCGGCAAAAATGTATCGTTTTCTGCAATCGCTTATGAGTCTGCAGATTAAGCGCTTAACAAAGCAAATCCAACAGCATGAACAAGTCAAAAAACAAGAAGAAAAAAATAGGCGGTGGATAATGTCGGAAAGAGCTTTATGAATAAAGTTAGAATCGCACTACTCAGTTTAGTTTCTTGTTGCTGGCTAACGACAACGCATGGCTTGTTGTTTGATGTATTACGAAATAAAACTCAAGCACAGGCAAAAGAAAAGATGCCCCCCCGTGATGCGGTTGCGGTTGCCAAATATCGAAAATTGAAAAAAAGTTTGACTCCTGCTTCGGTAGCTATTGCGTCTGCTCGGTATGAACTCGCTGGGATTGTTTCAGGGTTGGTTCCTGTTGGTGTCGGCGCTTTTGGTGCACACCAGCTGATTAAGGGGAACGGTAAAGCGGGTGTTGGATTGCTTGGTGGAGCGGCATTATTGGCTGTTGGGCGCGCGATGTTGCTTCGTAAATTATTAATTGCTGACGGCATGTCATATCAAAAAAAGTTAGAAGAATTTATGCGAGAATGGCCAGAGAATAAGGAATCGGTACCCGAGGCTATGTGGTTGGTTTTTGAGCGGTTCAAGGACGCGCTTGCGACCGGTTCTCATGCTATAAGCGGGGAAGAGATTGGTGCTATTCTCGATACAATGGATGCTCTTACGTCGGTACAAAAAATGAAGCAAGCAGGTGAATTCAGCGAAGCCAGAAAGTGGTCCTATATCCAAGATGCGTTAGC
>JAUPVI010000049.1 GCA_030917105.1 Candidatus Babelota bacterium | reverse complement strand
TTGGTCAGTTTTTTTTCAATAAATGGTCCTTTAACGCTATCGGGCAATGTCGTTCCATCAGATAATTGTGACTTATACAGAGCGCCCAAAAGCATGGTTGTGAATGCGGCTACGTTGCCGCCATTGCTGTGCGCTTGAATGATGACAGGGATATGAGGAGGAAGGGTAAGAATATGTTCTACAAATTGGCCAGCGGCTTCAATAATGCTTTGTGCTGATACACCACCGGACCACGTGAATGGGTGGACCGCGTGCCCAAGTGGCTCTGCTTGCTTTTTAACTGCTTCGTAGAAGGTTCCGTTTGGGCGGAACCAGCGACTGGCGTTGCTGAAAGAACCGTGCAAAATAAAGACATCGCCATAAACGGTAGTAGCAAGTGTGGCGCAAAGAATACCAGCCATGCTGACAGCGCGAAGTTTGAGCACAGAGACCTCCTGAAGTAAAGTGAGTTGATGCGCCAACTACTATTCCTTTCTGGGGGCACTTTCTGCAACGGTTTATTCGAGTGGGATCTGTTCGAGCCGTAAATACGCCGAAACTTTTTCTGAGGTTGTGGGTGTTATAACGGTGATTGTTTGTGAAAGTTTCATAAACGGGTCAAGCGAAGCGGCCAGCGTTTTGTTGTGAGCAACTTCGTAGCTGTTGATGAGTAGCTGATAGCGAATGGTTGCTGTAGTGCTTATCACATTATTGGTGAGATAGCGGGTGAAAATAGCGATGCTTTCCTGTACAACGTCATGCTGGTTTACCGTAAATGCAAAGGGAGCTCCATGAGCAAGAAGTGTTGTATTAGTCGTGTAAAGCAGGGTTTTGTGTTGTTTGCAGACGTTAACCAGTCGTTTGGCGTAATCATCAGGGGTTGATTTACTGATAAAAAGGACTAGGTCGGAGGAGGCGATGGCCAACAGATCGTCGCTTATAATAGTTGGTTTGCGCGCAATTTTTTTGATCCCATAATTGCGTTCTTCAAGCCAGGCGGTTATCTCCGGAATCAATGACCCTAAGACTATATCATGTTGATCATGTAGGATAGTTATCACGCGTACATTTGGTAATGTTGGTACGATGCTGCAAAAATATGAAGCAAAATAGGCAGTTTCTGGCGTGACAGTAACACATTTTGGAGGAAGGGGCGAAAGCACCGTTTTAGGAATATCAAGATCAGCAAAAAGAAGCGGTGCGCTTATGTGGAGTCTGGTTTTTGCGTGGAGCATGTGCGCTGCATAATTATTATCCAAACAAACCATTAATGTAAGCGCTACATGGCCAAGAATACCGACTGCGTCTTCAGTCGAAGCAGGGGACAATCGCACTGGCTTGCATAGAATCTTGTGCATGGCGCATTGGCGAAGGAAAAGGGCAATATGTTTCTCATGATGCTCATTGTTTGGGTTGACCGCAAACGCCACGGTTAATGACGTTGTTTCGGCTTGCCCAATCAACGGATCAAAAGGGTTGGTTTTGAGAGTTGTTTGATTGATCATGGTTATACGCGGTATGAACGGTTCGTTGATGGTTAACAATAGAGGCGTGTTCAAGCATAGTCATATATTCAGGGCTGAATTCTAGTCCTTGGCTCTGACATTTTCTTTTATTTATTTTGCAGCGGTAGACAGGATAACTAGTCATAATGGTGCCAGCGGGATATCTTTTCTTACCCTCGCATACGTTACGAATAAGATGCCCAATGTGTGATCCGAGTTCTTTTTCTGACTCTCCAAAGCCAACTGCTGCACCGAGTGTGACAATATCAAATTCTTGGGCACACAGAGTGATTTTTTTTGCGCTGCAGTACGTTACCAACTCTTGAATAGTGCTTGCAGTAACTGTGTATGGCATGAGAAAAAGAGAGTCGTAAGTAGCAGCGGAAGCGCCGAGTTGGTTATCAATATGCGTGGTATGTGCCAAAACGTGAAGGTATGTTTTAAATCCAGCATTAAGAAGAGCTTTGTTGAGCTCCTGCACTTCTTCACGAATATGCTCATGCTGTAATCGGTAGAGGATGCATGCGGTTTTGGCGCTTGGTTTTATTTGTTTGAAGAGAGCGATTTGCTGTCTGTAGTCATATTCAGTAGTGACAACAATCGTTTCTGAAGAGTGTGGTAGCAAGCGTAAGAGCTGGTCGTTACGCAAGCCAGCTTTGATGATAGGTATGTTTTTAAGATGGCTTGCTGCTTCCGTGGCGATATTGGCGCAGGTGAGGCCAAAGGTGACTAAGACGTCACAACTATTACCCGCTTGTTGGGCTCGTTCGAATAAGTTGACGCGAGTGTTGTTTCCAGGTAATGGAAGAAGGGTGTATTGTGTGCGGCCGCTGAGAGCTAAAAGACCGCTAAGTCCTTCGACCAGGTAATGTGCTGCTTCATTAGAAAGAGGAGTCAGAATGCCGACGGTCAGTGTTGCGGGCCACTGCGTTGGTACTGCCGGGATGACGGTGTGGTTATCTTTGGCTGGCCGGGGCCTGGCTGCTAAGCGGTACCGAGAACGGTAATAAGCGCGAGTAACGATTGACAGTCCCACCACGGTGGCAACGGCACAACCAATGTACCAAAGGATATTCAACGTTGTACTCTCCAGTGTCACGGGGTTAATCGTTGGCTCTAGTAGCGTGGCAGAACGGCCGTGGAAGTCAAGATTTTTTTATGCCGTAGGCAGTAGTTGCTATTCCTGCAAGGGTCATTAATAACGCCGCTATTGCTTCTCGTCCATGGCTATGAATAAGTTCTTTTTCAAATGGCGTAGCCGAATCTATGAGTTCCTTGCGGTAGTGAGCAGAAGTGAGCTGTCGCCACGCTTTGATGAGTAATGTGCGGTTTTTTTCGTTTCGTACCGTGGTAAATAGCCACATAAGGCCAAGAGTAGTTACCGTGAGGCCAATACCGGTGGTTATGTTGAGTTTTTTATGCCCAGTGGTTGTTGCGACTGTTGCTAGCGGTGAGCCTGCCAGCAGTTTTTGCCCGCTATTTTGGCTGCCTGTTGGAGAGGCTGGAACTTTGGCAATTTCGTCAGTGAGCGCCTTATCTATTTCAAAATACGTCATGTTATAGCGTTCATTTGGCTCGCCCCAGGGGATGATGCCTGCATTGTGCCCTTGCAAGCAGGTAGTTTTTTTTGGATATCTGGCCGCACTTGCTCCCTGATAGAAGGAAGGGCTATCGGCAAGAAGAGAGTACAGGACATGTTTTTTGAGATCTGCGGCGGGAAGGCCTGTTTCCTTGTGATATTGTGCAAAGATTGCAAGGACTTGAATTCCGCGGTCTGTTAATTGTCCTCTCATCAAAGAATCTGGAATTAATCCCGGTACAGAGGCAGCACATCTTTTTTGATCTGCAGTCGGATAGTTACTCACTCTGTTTAAAATGTTTGTTAGCGTTTGTGCTTCCATGTGGCCAGAGCAGTAATGTGTTGTGGCCACAATGAGAAAGAGGAGAGAAGAGCGGCTTTTCATACTATATTTTCTCCATAATTAATTGCGAGCGCCGTACGTTATCATTGCCACACCAGCTATCATTCCTAGGAATGATAGAATGATTGGTGCTTTTCTCGGTCCGTAGGCGCGGTAAATACTTTTGCCCGTTGGGGAAGAAAGGTCCTCTTCTGTAGCAGTTAGTCGAATTTGATCTGCTAATTTGCCGGCAAGAGGAAGTTGATGACGGAGCTGTTGCAGTAAGGCGAGCGCTCCGCCGAGCGTCAAAGCTCCGCCGCACAATGTAAAGCCATTGATTTTGCTTTTCTCTGGAGTGCTTATTGCGTTGACGCCAGTGTGTTTTGTGCCGGCGGCAGAGCTTGTTAGTTGTTGATGAAGGCTACATGTGTTATTGGGCGTCACCTTTTGGCTTGGAATTTCTTCTGTAGGCGCAGAGTTATTCGGAAGGAGTGAGCTTATTTGGCTCATAACAGGCGAATCGTAGGTTACGTCAGTGAGTGCAAATTGCTTGGCTGCTGTTGTGAACCTACCAATTCTTTCCTTTGCGGCTGTCATTTTCCGCTCAGCTGTTATAAGCAAGGCAGCAGTCGCTGGTGAAATTTCTTCTAGGTGCGGATGCATGCGTTCGCACAGCTCTAAGGTGCTGATGCCGGCGGCTGGCTCATCAAGGAGTTGAGTAGTTCTCGTGCTTAGTTCTGCATAGTGCTTGTGTGCAAATGCGGCTGCTTGTTCTGTGTTTCCCAGAAAAGTGAGCCAACCGACTACGGTATATTTTTTAAGATCCTCAGGAGTTGCGGCATATAAGATGGTCATTCGCTGAGCAGGACTCATGTTCGCATTCAAGACCTTAATGCCTGTTAGTGTCATTGAGTGTTTCCAGTCACCAATCGCGGTTACCGCGTTGTCTTGGAGGCTATAAATTCTTTGGTTGATCTCAAAGCATATTGCGTGGTTTTGGTCTGCCAGTGGCGGATGCTGTACTACATGACGCTGTTGTAGCGAATATGCAATTGCCTGGGGCGAGAATATTTTCCCCCCTTCGCGATTAAGGAGCCCAATGATGGCCAAGGTTTTCCGGGCGGAAGAGTCTTGGTCGAGCATTGCAGTTATGGCGGGGGTTAGTTCAATTCCCATCACGCGAAGTGTGTGGCTGGCATAGTCTATTGCAATTGGATGGGCGAGTTCGGCAGTATCTGATTGATCAAAGAGTAATTGGCGTACCGCAGCTCCTCTTGTGTGTATGTGCTCTCTTTGTTGTATACGAGCTTCTGCTACCTTAATATGCATGTCGGTAATAGTATTATCGTTCCCACTTCTTAAATCGAATGATCTGATTGTTTCTGCACTTGGACGCCATCGGCGGTAGGCTTCATAGGCTCTCTTTATTAATGGAACTGGAGAGATGTATGAGCGATGGCTTGCATACCAGTCGCAAGCGGGTTTCAGTAGGTGATAAGCACTATGTATTCCGTCGTAGGCCTTAGCAGCAAGATGTTGCGGGAGTAGTGCTACATCAGGGCATAAGTTTCTGCGTGCCGTTTTTCTAGGTACTACTGCTGCGAGTTCTACAGTTCGTGGTACAGAAGTGGCAGCGAGCGCTACTGCCGGTGTACTAATTGGCGCTGCCTGAGCAGCGGCTTCTGTTTCCAGTGCTATAATCGGCGCCGGTTGCGGTTCGGGAATGGTATCAGTCTCAGCTGTTCTTGTAGGTACGACTATTGCAGGCTCTGGAGTTCGCGGTACCGGAGTGGCAGTAGGCGCTACTGTCGGTGCACTAATTGGCGCTGCCTGAGTAGCGGCTTCTGTGTCCAGTGCAATAATTGGCGCCGGTTGCGGTTCGGGAATGGTATCAGTCTCAGCTGTTCTTGTAGGTATGACTACTGCGGGCTCTGGAGTTTGCGGTACCTGAGTGGCAGCGGGTGCTGCTTCTGCACTTACTTTGGCCTCTGCTGGGGTTGCAAGCAGGGTGCCCGGTGTAGCCTTGGTCACGCCTAAGGAGCGTCTTTTTCTTTTTTTTCCTTCTTTCTCATTAGCAGCTTGTGTAATTCTTGATTTAGCCCGTTGTGGTTGTGTGGCGGTGACTGGGTGCTGCAGTATTGGTGTGTTGTGGGCAGTCGGGTAGCCAAAAAAACCTGTAAGGCTTGAGATCCCCCAAGTTATCATTCTGTTTATACTACTTGCCGGTGCTCCTGCCGCGGGAGTATCTGCCGCCATGCATGGCATGCCTACGCCAAGGGCGAGACTGAAAAACGTTATGGAGAGGAGCAGTGAGTTTTTTCTCATAGAATCTTCCGTTCAAAAATAATAGTGTAGGCCTTGTTGCCCCTTGCGGGCTATAAAAGGCCAAAAAAAGGGCTCTAGATCTCGAAAAACCTAGAGCCCGCAATGTTTTTTAGAGATTTGTTAAATGATTTTAGCAAATTTCTGGGAAAAACAACACTATTTCAAATGGAGCAGTTTCTGCTGGGTCTGAACCGTGAACTGCGTTTTCGCCGATACTTTTGGCGAATAGCTTACGGAGCGTTCCTTCAGCCGCCTGTGCCGGGTTTGTCGCGCCCATGAGATCGCGCCATGCCTGGATGGCGTTTTCTTTTTCAAGGGCAAGAGCTACAACCGGGCCCGAAGTGATGAAAGAGACGAGCTCTTCATAAAACGGACGGGCTTTGTGGACTCCATAGAAAACTTCTGCTTGTGCACGAGAGATTTTCATCTTTTTCATGCCAACAATCTTAAAGCCTTCTTTTTCAATACGGCTGATGATTGCGCCAGTGTGTCCAGCAGCAACGGCATCAGGCTTAATGAGACCGAATGTTCTTTGGATCATATTATTCCTTATCTGCTTTTACGCGATCAGCATGTTCTTGAAGCGCTTGTTGTAACACAGACTTCATAGAGGTAACTGCAGGTTTTGCTTCAGACGCTTTTTTGCGTGCTGCGGCATCATGCAGTTGTTGTTTGCGACGTTCGCCGCTTTCTGCTGATTGTTGTGTTTGTGGCGCTGTGTAGTTTGGATCAAGAGCGCGTACCGAAAGGCCGAGCTTGCGGTCTTCAGGGCTGATCTTGATTACTTTGCAACGAACAGTTTCGCCAACTTTGATGTTCGAACCTTCGCCCAATTCTGAGCTGTGGATCAAACCTTCAAGGCCGCTGCTCAACCGAACAAATGCGCCAAAGCTTGTGATTTTTGATACGGCACCTTCAACAACAGATCCGATTGGGTGTAAAGCCTCAATCTCGGTCCATGGGTCATTTTGCATTTGCTTGATGCCCAAAGAGATCTTTTTGGTATCAGTGTCGATTGAAAGGATAACTGCCTCAACAGTGTCGCCTTTCTTGTAATGTTCATTTGGATGCACAATGTGGTCAGTCCAGGAAATGTCTGAAACGTGAACCAAGCCATCGATGCCATCAGCAAGCTCTACAAACACACCAAAATCAGTAACGTTGGTAACTTTACCAGAAATGCGCTCGCTGACCTTGAATTTTTCCATGATTGTTTGCCATGGATCCGGTGTCAATTGCTTGATACTGAGTGACATACGGCGGTTTTGTTTATCCAGCGTAATAACAACCACAGTTACTTCCTTACCAACTTGGAAGTGGCGGTGGAGGTTAGTAATGCGTTCAGTCCATGAAACTTCTGAAATATGGACCAAACCTTCAACACCTGGAGAAATTTCTACAAACAAGCCGTATTCGGTGATGCTCGAAACCTTGCCGGTCAATGTGCTGCCGATAGGATATTTTCTTTCGACTTCATCCCATGGGTTGCTTGAAAGTTGTTTGATACCCAAAGAAATTTTTTCATGTTCACGGTCAAGACCAATAACCTTAACAGTTACGGTGTCACCAATGCGAACGAGTTCGCTTGGATGATTGACGCGTCCCCATGACATGTCGGTGATGTGCAACAAGCCATCAACACCGCCTATATCCACAAATACACCGTAGTTGGTGATGTTCTTGGCGATACCTTGGATCACTTGTCCTTCAACGATCGTTGTCATTACTTTTGACTTGTTCGCTTGGCGTTCGCTTTCCAAGTAGCGGCGGCGAGAAATAATAACGTTGCCACGCTTCTTGTTAATTTTTAAGATTTTGCAAACA
>JAUPVI010000048.1 GCA_030917105.1 Candidatus Babelota bacterium | reverse complement strand
TTAAAACCTCATCTTCGACGATGAAGGAGTGGTGCCAATTCTCCCCCATATAGCTTATGGGCTTTGTTCCACGGTATTGATTGAAGTTGCCGCTGGAAACTACTTGCGTACCATAAAAATGCGAGCTCATAACGCTGATAAGTCCAGGGTATTCAATTGGTTGTCCTGCCATGGCGTGGGCTGCGATCATGCCTTGCTGCATCGCATCTGGCCAGGTGGTGCTCCGGGCATATTTAAATCTGATGTATTTATTTGCACGCTCAACTCGATGAGTGGTTGGTACCGCTGCTGCATCACCGCCACAATAGATGTTGGTATTGAAATCGGTGAGCATGTGGCTATTTACCATGATACCGTCATGGATCATTGAGCTGCCGATTTGTGAGGCGATTTCAAAATTACTTTTGGTGCCGATGGCAACGATAACCATGTCGGCGTATAGCTCAATGTCATCCTTCAGTAGGACGCCAGCGGCTTTGCCAGAGAATGGCTCAATCAGGACTGTTGTAACGCGGGTGTTGCCGTAAAAAGTGGTGCCTGCTTCGTTCATTTTATTTTCAAGAATTTCGCCAGCTGGTGCATCAAGGAGGGTGTTTAGTGGGTATTCGCCTGGATCGAGGATTGTGACGCGTACCCCGCGCTCGGTGAGAGCGTCGGCGCATTCAACGCCGCTGAGTCCTGCACCTACCACTATTGCAGTGAGCGGGCGATGCGTTTGAAGGAATTGCTCTATAGCGAGGACGTCGTGCAGCGAGTTAAAGTAGAAAAGGCCGGTCTTTGGCGTGAAATCACTCGTTAGCTTGCGTGGTAGTTGGCCGATGCCAAGAAAGAGATTGTCGTATTGGTACCAATTACCGTTTTTGTCCTGAATGCGATTATTTTTCTTATCGATACGGCTAACCCAGGTACTGAGTTTGAGATCAATGTTATTGCGAGTGAAGAAGCTTTCTGGCTTAGTGTACAGTCCGCTTGGCGCTATGCCGGTGCTGAGTAAATTGGCGAGCAGGCAAGTGTTGAACGGCATTTCAGTTTGTGCTGCAACGCAGAGGATTTCGGCCTCTGGTGCGAGTTTGCGTAATTTTGAAAGAACGCCTATGCCGGCTGCCGAGGCACCAATAATAATGTGCTTTTTTTTCATTTGCTTGTTCCATTGCTTTAGGTTCCTTCCTGCTCTTTCATCAGTATAAGGTTTTTTGCATAAATTGCCGAATTTTTGTGAAGCCAGGGTGAAAATGCTGCTGAAGTCGACATTTCTCATGGTAAAAGTGTAAACTATGTAGTATCATCGAAGGCAGATGTTAGAATTGAATGAGGCTTTAACGGGAGGGCGTGTGCGGTACAGTATTTTTTTTTGTCGTGGCAATGAGTTTTTTTCAGGGCGCTGTCAGTGGCCGTGGGCCGGGACTCGTTGATGGGATCCTCATGGCTGGTGGTGCAACTGCTGTTGTTGGCGGGGGAGCGCTGGCATTTCGGCAGCAGAAAAAAATTCGCGAACTTAAAAGAATACGTAACCAAGTCAGTGACATTGCAACGCACAGCGCAGCAGAAAAAAAAATAGCGCGAGAGCGGGGTCGGAGGAACAAGGCTCTTTTGGCGGCTCTTGCTGGCCTTGCCGCGGCAGGAGTGGGCGGCTATAGAGCATTGAATGCGCCAGTAGAAGAACGGGAAGTGTCTGGTGTTGCACCGGTAGAGGTTATTACTGATGAGTCGTATATTGTATCGTCGGAGCTGGACTCCGTGGATGGCTGGCAGCGACTTAAGGGGCCCGAATACAGTAGGTGGGGCGATTCTCGTGTTCTGACAGACGCTGTTTTCAGAGAGGAAGACGTCGCCCATTACGAGCTTTCGGACACAAATGAGTCGGGCCAGGTTCGCATAGGTCCAGACTGTCCTCAGAATGATCTTGCTGCGAGAATCGCTGAATGCCGCGGTGTGCAGCGGCTTGGAATGCAAGGCAATAGCGGTATTAGCGATATTGCTGCGATTGCTGACGCAAGTGCGCAATCACTTAAGGCGTTGTGGTTGAGTCGTAATGGTTTAGCTGAGCTCCCGGAAGGAATCGAGGGGATGATTGGCTTGGAAAAGCTCTGCCTTGATACCAACCGCCTTACGTCTATTCAGCGTTTATCTGCGTTGCAGCGCTTGAAAGAAAAACTTTGTTTGCGTGGTAACCAATTGACTGACCTTTCTGTATTGGCGCGTATGCCTGATTTACGAGCCGTAGATGCGGGCCAGAATGAAATTAGAAAGTTTGATTCTTCTTGGATTGCGCCCAATGGTAATCTTATTCGTATAGATGTTGATGCTGATGTCCAGTTGCCGGTTGCCTGGTGCCGTCGACGTTTTCTGCCTCGTGGTGATGAGCGGCCTTTGATTGTTAAATCTGGTGATAGTATTTTTGTTTCAAATCCCTATAATAAGGTTCTCCATTTTAAATGGACCGAAAGTGAGCGCTCGGGGCAACGCTTCGGGGACTACCCGGTATGTTAAGAAAAGCATTGAAGCCGGCATTTCTTTTGGCCATCGTCTATCTTTTTGGAGCAACAGTCTATGGGCAGAACTCAGCGCAGGTTATGAGCGATGTTTATAGTCTGCTAAAAGTGCTTGATGCGTCACAAGCCCAAGGAGAGTTTGCTTGTGATAAAGAAGGCGGCATTGTTAGCATGACTCCAAAGCAAAATCCGACCTATCGGCGCAAGTTATTGACGGGTAAGCTGCTCGGGTTGTATGACCACTCCACTGGTATTGCCTATTCGCTCCTCGGCGTAGGTGATATCAAGAAATTTATGACGACTGATGCAGTAGTTCAGCCTTATGCTAGTTATCCATTTCTGCTGCATTCGTCAACGCTCGGTACTGATGAATACCAGTCCCAGCGCATGAGCTTTGGGTCGTTGATCGACTTTATTGCGCAGCATCCCGGATTGAAGGTGGTCCCGTTGCCTGTTTGTTACCGTGACTTGAGTGATAAAGAAGCCGCAAAGGTGCGAGCCGCCCTTTTTCTCCCCGCAGCGCCGTTAGTAGGATATGGGCTTGAATATCTATTCTCGGTCCGAGAAATTGAGAAGGTTGTAGCTTCTTTTGTTATAGGAATGAGTTTATCGATTGTGACACCTGTTCTGGCATTTAAGATGTATCGCCATTTACGTTACAAGGTGGCTCCTTATTCCGTTCCGAAGGTTGTTTTTGATATTATCCGTGCAGTGCTTGCCAATGAGCCAGTGCTTGTTGAGGAGCCTCAAAGAGTTAAAAGATTGCGGCGCATGGCTGCGGTTGGTATAGCAGTTGGGCTTGCGGGCTCGTTGAAGTGTGCTTATGACCTTTGGTTTGCTTATAAAAAATTTAGTCGTGAAAACAATGGGGATTCAGGGAGCTGTAAGCCTGGAGATTAATGTTCTGAATTGCATTTATTATAGGCGCAGCGGGGGTGATTGAAATGTTATTGTGTGGGGGCATATGAAGTATTTTGTGAATCTGTTTTTTTCAGCTGCAATTGTGAGTTTTTTTCCGTTGCAAGGGGAGCACTCAGCGCAGGTGATGAGCGAAGTTTATAACTTATTAAACGTTCTTGACGCATCACGCGCCCGCGGGGAGTTTGCTAGTGATAAAGAGGGTGGTTTTGTTAAGGTTTTGTCTGCGAGTCAGTCTGTCTATCGCTGTAAGTCGCTGACTGGCAAGCTTTTGGGACTGTATGATAAGCCTACAAATACCGCATATATTCTGCTGGGTGAAGGCAACATCAAAAAGTTAATGACTGGGGAGGCGGTAGCGCGAGCGCATGAGATTGCTCCGTTTCATCTTTATTCAGTAGTTCTGGGGACTGATGCGCATCAGTCGCAGCGAATGAGTTTTAGTGCGCTCATTGATTTCATTGCGCAGCACCCTGGACTGCAGCTGATTCCGTTGCTGGCAAATTATCGTGACTTGACTGAAGATGAAGAAGGATTGGCAGGCGCGAGTATAGTGGTGCAAATCCTGGTGCCGCTTTATGCGAGCATAGAATACGTAGCTCGAGACGGCGAATCTTCTGGCATTTTTCACTCACCTCTGGGGCAAATAGGCTTGTTGCTGAGCTCGCCTGTGTTGGCACTTTTGTCCTACTTGAGCTTGCGTTCTAAATCGGCCCCGTACCAAGATCCGAAGGTGGTGTTTGCAATGATGCAGGCGATGCTAGCTGGCGAAGATTTGAGTATGGAGAAATCTGAAAAAATTACACGCTCTCGGCGGGCCGCTGTGGCAGCATTCGTAGCGGGGCTTGTGTCATCTATGGTAATTGTTCATAAGCTGCGTTCTCGCAAGGGAGAGAGCGAGAAGTATCATCCGGATCCGGTTCTTCCTGTTCAGCCACGCCGTAATCCGCTGCTGAGAGTTTTGCCTCCTACTCGCGAGATTTACCCTGTTGTTGAGCATCCGTCACGAACACCACCGTGCGCTCCGGCGAGACCAAGGTGTAGCTCCGCGTCCAGTGGTTTCAACACAGTGGAGTGTTAGTTTTTGCCTCTTTATTGCGCTGCTGTGCTTTCTTTTATTAAGGTGCTACCGTCTACAATTAGTTGAGAAAGGTTTCGTATGTGGCGTTTTGAGCATGTTGCGGTTGTTTCTGCATCAAAGCAAGTGGTATGGCAGTGGTGGAGCGATGTAGAGAAGTGGCCGCAGTGGGATACTGATCTTATCGAGTCCGCGCTGTTGGGTGAGTTTGCAGTGGGCACTCAGGGGCGGATGAAAGTGGCAGATGATGCATTAGTTTCCTTTACTATTTCTGAAGTGATACCTGAGGAGCGGTTCGTGATGCAGGTTGCTCTTTTTGGCGCGACTCTTTCATATACTTATGCGATAGCGCTTGAAGAAGACGGATCACTTAAAATTACCCATGGCGCCGAGTTGTCTGGGCTTTTTAGTTTTGTATGGCGACTGCTGCTGAAGTCAAAAATTCAAAAAACATTAACACTCGCGCTTGAAGAGTTTGCACGACAAGTGACGACAGAGACGGCTCGTGTTGCGGCATTGGCGCCCCAAACGCCATCCCCCGTCGCTGAGGTTCCTGCTGAAGGCAGTGATGTCGCTGCTGATGGCCAAGAAGCTGTGCCGGCTGCGGAGCTAAAGGCAGAAACATCAGCGGCAGAACCTGCGCCTGCTAAGGCTGCAGAAGAAGCGGGCTTGTCTGCTGCTGCTACCGTTGACGTTTCAGCGAATGCTTCGAATGGTGTTGCCAAGGCAGGTGATCCGGTTGAAAATGAGTTGCGAGCAAAAGATATTCATACGCAGATTGAAGTGGCAGCACAAGCTCCGATTTCGGCAACGATGGCTGAGAATCTAGAAAAACCGGTACCAGTAGCCGAAGAGCCCGCCGTAATGGAAGGTGAACACACAGCTGTGATACCGGTTTCTCCGGTAGTTACTAAAAAGGAAACAAAGCGTCCGAAAAAGGATTCCTAGTTTGCGTTGAGGTGCGTCTTGATGAATTCAAGAATGGTGCCCCATTGGTGCAGAAGGTTATTTTCGCGAAATACCCAATGTCCTTCATCTTCAAAGAAGAGGATTTTGTTGTGCTCTGATTGGTGCATCACTTTTAGGTAGCGAGTAACGTGCTCTGGGGCGCAGCGTGGATCGGTTTGACCGTAGGTAATGAGGGTTGGGATTTTTACTGTATGCCCATACGCAATCGGTGATTGCGCATGGAGTAGCTCAGCATCGGCATCGGCATGGCCGATGCGATAGTTGTACACGTCGCTGGCCATCGCCCAGTGGCGGGCAAAGGTCTTAAGGAATAAGGAGAGGTCTGTGGGTGGCACAAACGCAACGACTCCTTTGAGTAAATCTTGGTATTTCCAGCCGACGGAGAGAGCCGAAAATCCGCCATACGAACGGCCAGTGTACAATACTCGATTTGCGTCGATTGGGTAGTTGTTGATGACATCTTTCATGAAATGGATGACGTCATCGACCATTACGCCACCAAGCTCTTTGACGCTAATGGCGCAAAAATTTTTACCATAGCCAGTTGAGCCACGGTAATTTACTTGTAGGCAGGCAAAGCCGTTAGAGGCAAGCATTTGAATTTCTGAAGAAAAACCATAGAGGTCTCGGCTCCAGGGGCCGCCATGAATTTTGAGAACGAGTGGCACTTTGCCTGTTCTCTTGGTTGGTAGAGTAAGGTATCCGTGCAAGGTGATGCCGTCATTGGTAACCGTTTTAATAGGAATGGTAGTTGCGCACTCATAGTTGAGTATTTCTGGTCGTGTGCAGCCGAGGTGTGTTAAGAGAGTTGTTTGGTTGTCATAGCGCCAAAACTCTGTGGGATTTGTGCTGGAGTTGCGTCCAATGATGATCACGTGCTGAGTGCGATATTCAATCCAGCTTTCCCATTCCGGTGCCGTGAGAGCTTTGTGAAGAGCAGTTGGCAGAAGAGTGGGGTCTTGAGTAAAGAAATGCCACGTGGTGCGTGTGCGCATGTATGAAAAACCAATAAGTGAGCCGTCACTTCCCCACATGGTGGTGGTTGCTGGCATTGTTTTTTCAAGCACGTCGCTGAGCGATGTTTCATGGTAGATGTCGTATTCTGGATCGTTAAAAAGTACTTCAATTACTCCGGTGCTGACGGTGAGTCGCTGAAGCGTGTTAGTGCCGCTGTTGCGCGTGTCGACAAAATAAAGATAGCGACCGCAGGGAGAAAAAGAAAGGACGCGACTCATAAAGGCATCGTTAGCGTCCCAATGGAGTTGAGTGGTCCAGGCATCATGAATAGTAGCGCGAGTTAAGATCTTGAAGCCGGCGTTGGCTGTGGTGACGCGGCAAGCGCGTACCATGAGGTTATGATCGATATACCAGCGAAACACGTTGCCGGGGTTTTCTTCTAAGACGGTCCAAGTGCCAGTGGTCACACAATAGCGTACTACGTCATACTGTTCCACAATGCGGCGGTTTACTTGGTATACAATTTTGTCCGGATGTGCCGGTGAAAGAGCGTAATTGGGGAGGATGCGGGCGCCATCAAATGGGGAAGCATCGGTAACTATGCCGGTTTCAATGTCGCAAATGTAGAGGTGGCCAACTTCATCGCCGTTGGTGTCGCGAATGAAGGCTACATGTCTACTGGTGTGAAGCCATTGATAATTGGTGATGGGACGACTATATGAGGGGAAAAGGGGCCGCGCCGGTTCTGGGGTGCCGTTGATGCGTTCGATCCAAATGGTCGGGGCGCCCTCGTTGGCAGTTGGTGCTATATAGGTGTAATAGGTGCCGCAGGGAGAATATTTGGGAGAATTGAATGGCGCATACCCAAAGAGCGGCTTAATTGGGATCGCGGTACACTGTTGTCTTTTTTTAATCGGCTGTGTTTGCATGATAGTCCTCTCAAAATGAAGGTAGAATGCTGAATTCTCACTACTCAGCTCCGGGTAATAGTATGCGCCGGATTTGGAAAAAATCAACCGGCCGATGGCCCGCGGAAGGGAAAAAGAAGTGGTTTTTTAAAAAGATGTAAAAATATGCTTGCAATTTTATGCCCAGCTGATATCATACTCCCCACTTGTTGCTGCGAAAACGCGGCGGCGAGTTCAAGTCTTTGACATATCAAGCAGAAATGCGAGAAATTCAGTTAATTTTTTTAGAGTAAGTTGTCAAAATAT
>JAUPVI010000047.1 GCA_030917105.1 Candidatus Babelota bacterium | reverse complement strand
TCGAGTGGTCATCTTCAGCGCCAAACGTGGAAAAAAGATGAATCAATTTACCAGTATTTTATAACACAGAATGATGAGAATTCTGATAAGATTTTATTTGTTGGTTATCAAGGGGTTCGTGTTAATCATATTCTTTCAGAAGAGAAGCTTGATTTACTTATCAATCGGTTTGTTATCTATAAGAAAGCGTGTCATGCGTATTACCTAAAGCATGTAGCCGACGATGGGGCGCTTGCAAAATTAGCTTTATACGCACACGCGTCGCTGCGCTATCGTAAAGGCCTTGTTGAGAGTTTTCGTATCAACCGGTTTGTTTTTGAGTATCTTTCGGAGCTGAAGGCGGCGGGGTACGAATCGGACCCCTTTAGCGAGAAGGCTTTGGACTATTTAATGACCAAAATTCCAGCCTAGGATTTACCCACAGTCACAAGCCCTTGACATAATTTTTATCCCCACGTACAATACCGACACGCGAAACGAATAGGCAACGAACGACAGCAGCCAGTCGCGTAAAACACAAGCTCGTTAACAATTCAAGATGTGACAACTAAACATGCTGTGGAATGTGCTATCGATTGGCGCATGAAGCAGTGGTGCTAGTGGTCCTAAATCTATTCAATTAAAATATCCAATCGTATCATTACTGAGAGTTTGATCCTGGCTCAGGATGAACGCTGGCGGCGTGGCTAAGGCATGCAAGTCGAGCGGGTTGAATTTTGTAGCAATACAGAATTCGGTCAGCGGCAGACGGGTGCGTAACACATTGGCAATCTTCCCTCGAATCGTGAATAGCCCAGCGAAAGTTGGGGTAATACACGATGGTCATGTAAAGTCTCAAGGCTTAACATGTAAAGCAGAAATGCGTTCGAGGAGGGGCCTATGGCCTATCAGCTAGTTGGTGAGGTAAAAGCTCACCAAGGCTATGACGGGTAGGGGGCGTGAGAGCGTGGCCCCCCTCACTGGGACTGAGACACTGCCCAGACACCTACGGGTGGCTGCAGTCGCGAATATTCGGCAATGGACGAAAGTCTGACCGAGCGACGCCGCGTGCGGGATGAAGGCCTTCGGGTCGTAAACCGCTTTTGCTAGGGACGAATTTTGACGGTACCTAGCGAATAAGAGGTTGCTAACTCTGTGCCAGCAGCAGCGGTAATACAGAGACCTCAAGCGTTATCCGGATTTATTGGGTGTAAAGGGTCCGCAGGCGGCATGCCAAGTTACTTGTTAAATCTTTGGGCTTAACCCAAAGGCTGCGAGTAAGACTGGCAAGCTAGAGAATGGGAGAGGTATGTGGAATTTCTGGTGTAGTCGTAATAAGCGTTGATATCAGAAGGAACACCAAAGGCGAAGGCAGCATACTAGAACATTTCTGACGCTCAGGGACGAAAGCGTGGGGAGCGAAAGGGATTAGATACCCCTGTAGTCCACGCCCTAAACTATGATTACTAGATATTGGAAGTATCGACCCTTCCAGTGTCGTCTAAAAAAGCTAACGCGTTAAGTAATCCACCTGAGGAGTACGGTCGCAAGACTAAAACTCAAAGGAATAGACGGGGACCCGCACAAGTGGTGGAGCATGTGGTTTAATTCGACGGTAAGCGAGGAACCTTACCCAGGCTTGAACTGTAACTGCAAATCCTATGAAAGTAGGACTTCTTCGAGAGTGTTACAGAGGTGCTGCATGGTTGCCGTCAGCTCGTGTTGTGAAATGTACCCTTAAGTGGCGAAACGAGCGCAACCCCCGTATTGTGTTAAATGTACACAATAGACTGCCCGCGTAAGCGGGAGGAAGGCGGGGATGACGTCAAATCAGCATGGCCTTTACGTCTGGGGCTACACACGTGCTACAATGGGATGGAACAATGGGTCGCCAAACCGCAAGGTGGAGCTAATCCCAACAAAACATCCCTCAGTTCAGATCGTGGGCTGCAATTCGCCCACGTGAAGCCGGAATCACTAGTAAACGCAAATCAGCCTCGTTGCGTTGAATACGTTCTCGGGTCTTGTACTCACCGCCCGTCAAGTCAAGGGAATTGGTAATATCCGAAAGTGCCGCAAGGCAAATAAGGTAGGACCAGTGACAGGGACTAAGTCGTAACAAGGCATCCGTAGCGGAAGCTGTGGATGGATCACCTCCTTTCAGGGAGTAATATTCCTAGTCGAGCATGAACTTCGGTTCATGCCAGGCCCTAGTACCGTTGTCACATCTTGAAGTGTTAATGAGATTTTCTCAGAACGCATTTCTACATCTTATGTACCCACATAAGATCGTAGGGGGAATGTTGTTTGAGAAAAACTCATGAGCCTTACAGTATGGTAAGATCGCAAAAGCCGACGAAAGTCGGTTTTTTGTTATCTGTGTGATATAATGGCGCCATCTTTTAAAATTATGAAACATCCTTCAAAACCACCAAAAGCATTTGCTGCTTTGGTAATCGGAATGCTTGGTTTTACTCTCGCAAGCGCGTATATTTTTGTGAGCGCGGCTCCAACTAAGATTTCGGAGCAAAATTCTCAGCCGGCAATTTCAAAGATTGGCCTTATTTCGTCTGATGCAAAGGGTAAGAACTCTACTGAGACATTTGTGTGGAATGGAAAACCTGTCGCAGTTAAGTATTCCGCTGCAACAAGCAAGCTTCAAATGTCTGCACAGGCAACGAATTTTTCAAGAAAGGCACCGATTTGGTATGCGTTTGACAGCTTTTCTTTGGTTAGCAAAGTAATTACACCGGCGATGATTGAAAAAATGGCGCTCGCAGATGCGCCGGATGCAAATTCGTCGCTGTGGCAGAAAACACAGTCAGCCACAGTTTCGAATTTACCGCTTGAAAAAGACGAGAAGCGAATTCTTGTTGTGTATATCTCAAACGCAGATCCAAAGAGTGTGATGAATAAAGGAATCGTTGATGGGCTTGCATATATTGTGGTGCAGGATGGGACGGATGAATTACAAGGACCATCTAAAACTTCATCAGGAGCTCTGTGGATTAACACATCAAGCGCAAAAATTGGTGATAATACTTATGTTATGGGCGCCATCAAGGAACCTCTCTTTGCTTTTGAGGTTGCTGCATCACCTGAAGCAGATGTTAAGCTTGATCGATTTGCGGTTAACTTTAATATCACTGCGCCTGGGGTAAGTACGGCAAACTTGTTCGGAGTTGTAAAAAATCTTCGATTAATGGATGGTAAAAAAGCAGTTGGCTTAATTACACCTGCGCTTATTTCTGTGGATAACGCTGGACAGGCAATTTTTACAAATTTAAATTTTGTCATTCCAAAAGGAGAGAAGCGAACTTTAACAATTGTTGGAGATATTTCGAAACAGCCTGATATATATTCGGGCGCAACAATTACAGCCTCAACCGCGACCAATCTTATTGCGGCTGATGGATTGCCTGCAATCGCAGCGGTCGATGTTAAGTCGGGTGTTGCTGTAAATATTGTTACGAGCGCACCGAAAACACTAATTAGTTCCGAAAACTCTGTTACTATCTACAAAACCGCAATTGCATTAGATTTAACGAGTGGTTCAAGTCCGTCGGCAGGGTACGATAGCTTAGTTGCAAAATTTGTGGTTAATAATACTGCAAATTGGAATTCTCAGTCAGCCAAAATTGTTAAACTTAAAATAACACCAGAGACCACCTTAAAACAAAGCCCTGGAAAAGTGAGAACAATGAAAGTTTATCGGACTCACACCTTACTAAATTCAAATCTAATTGGAACATTTGAATTTAGTGATAATACTTGTTTGCTGGGTTCTGGTTGTAGCGCGGAAATCGATCTATCATCCAAAGCGCTGATGTCAACTATTGAAGATGGTAGTTATCAAGTTTATTCAATTACGCTTGACACTAAGGATGCTGTTGCAAAGAGCGAACTCGCATTGAATATTGCGGTTACAAGTTGGAGCGATGGGGTAAGTGAAAATATTGTGGGAGATGCTGCAAAATTATCGGTTAAGTCGAATAAGATTATTTACTAAGAGCCTATCTTCTTAGCTTTGCGGCTCCACTAATCGGTGGGGCCGCTTTGTTTTATGGGGTATTTGACGATTTAAGATAATTTGGGTAGAATAGGTTCACTCTTTTTGAGAAATCGAGAAGGGTTATGGGCTTCAAGCTCTTTGCGCGCTTTGCGTGCTCAGGTTTGGTCCTCCAGTCGAATTCAAAATTTGTACGCAAGCGTCCAATTTTGAATCCTCCTTACGGGCGATTAGCTCAGTTGGTTAGAGCGCGTCACTGATAATGACGAGGTCCGAAGTTCGAATCTTCGATCGCCCACCAGACAATCCAATATTTTTTTGACAGACCGTTCGCTCTGCTTAGCTGCAGAGCTCACTTGTTCCTCCGCGCGTCGCATACGCACGAGATGAACTCGTGCTGCGACGCTTGTGCGCAGTCTATCAAAAAAATATTGGATTTTTTGTTTTACCGCTTGACTCGTGTTGTACTCTCCAGTACCATAGATGCACTATGGACGACTTTGCACCTGATAATTTATTGGCCCCGGAAGATGCTAAAGAGTATCCGCTCAAAGTTTTTTTTACAGAATTGTTCAAGGTTTTGATTCTCGGCGCGTTTGCGGTTGTTGCGATTCGATATTTCATCTTCAAGCCGTTTGTGGTGAAAGGTGCGTCGATGGAGCCGAATTTTCATGAAAAAGAATACCTCATCATTGATGAGGTATCGTATCGGTTTGGTAGTCCGCAGCGAGGGGACATTGTAGTGCTCCGAAATCAGGGGGCGGCGGAGCATGATTACTATCTCAAACGCATCATTGGTATGCCGGGTGAGCGAATCGTGATTACTGGGGGGCGCGTCAAAATCTATGACGACAAAAACCCGGATGGCTTTTATATTGACGAAAGCCAGTATTTGGCCGCATCGGTCTTGACTTTTGGCGAAATTGACGTTACTCTAGGCCCAGATAAGTACTATGTTTTGGGGGACAACCGGTCCGCGAGCCTTGATTCTCGGCGAATCGGTCCTATTCCAAAATCAGACATCGTTGGGCGAGCCTTTTTTAGAGGTTGGCCATTCAATCGTGTTGAACTACTCGGTAAACAATATATTCGTCCCTAATTTGTACCCCTATGCCTCCAGTAAAAAAAGCCGCAGCAAAGCCTGCCTCAAAACCGGTTGCTAAAAAAGAAGTGCCTCGCAAATCTGCTCCGGCGGCATCTGCTAAAAAAGAAGCGCCCGCTGCAGCTCCATCTGGAAAAAAGCAGATCCAGCTGATTCGCGGCATGAAAGATATTTTGCCACGCGACCAGTATTACTGGAAAACCGTTTTTGAAAAAGCACAAAAACTCTCAGAAGATTTTGGATTTGACCGCATTGAGACGCCTGTTGTGGAAGACGCTGCTGTCTTTATGCGCGGCATCGGAAAAGCAACGGATGTTGTCGAAAAGGAAATGTATACTTTTGAAGATCGCGATGAAGAGAAGGTCGCGCTTCGCCCTGAGGGAACAGCAGCAACGGTTCGCGCTTATTTGCAGCACGGTATGTGGAACCAGCCACAGCCTGTGAAGCTTTGGTCGTTTGGTCCATTTTTCCGCCACGAGCGCCCACAGGAAGGTCGCCAGCGTCAGTTCCACCAGTTTGCGCTTGAGGTTTTGGGCGACGCATCGCCAGTGATTGATGCGATGGTGATTCAGATGGCATACATGTTCTACACAGAACTTGGAATTCCAGTGAGCGTACAGATCAATTCGATTGGTATGCCAGAAGATCGTACACGCTACAAGATGGAGCTCGTGCAATATTACCGCTCACACCGCAACACAATTTGTGAAACATGTAAGGCGCGTCTCATGAAGAATCCAATGCGCGTGCTTGATTGCAAAGAACCGCAGTGTGCACCGATCAAGGCAAATGCGCCACAGATTGTTGACTACCTTACAGCAGACTCACGCGACCACTTCATGAAAGTTTTGGAATATCTCGACGAGCTCGGCATTCCATATTTCTTGAACCACACATTGGTTCGCGGACTCGACTACTACACAAAGACTGTGTTTGAAATTATCACAACCGACGAAGAGCAGGGCTCGCAGACAGCGCTTTGCGGAGGTGGGCGCTACGACTTGCTCGTTGAAGAGCTTGGTGGCAAACCAACCCCAGCGTGTGGTGTAGCTCCTGGAATCGAGCGTACGATTTTGCAGATGAAGAAACGTCAAGTTGCACTTCCAGAGCGTCGCAAGCCGCTTGTGTACGTGGCGCAGCTCGGTGACTTGTCACGTCGTAAGGCAATGGTTTTGTTCGCACGCCTTCGTGACGAGGGAATCATGGCTGACCAGGACTTCTCAAAGGGTTCTTTGAAGGCTCAACTCGAGTCGGCAAACGCGAGCAAGATTCCATTTGCCTTCGTAATTGGTCAAAAAGAAGTGCAGGAAGGCACGGTAATCATGCGCGATATGGACTCGGGTGTGCAGGAAACTGTTGATTTCAACAAGGCGCCACAGATTCTCAAGCGCAAATTGGGCCTTGATAAGTCAGTTGACCAGGAATAAATTTTTCGCTTAAAAACAGGGCCTTCGGGCCCTGTTTTAGTTTTCCACAGGTTCTGGCAGGGGAGGGGGGTTGACAGGGTGCGAGTGGTGTGCTAACCTAGTTTTCAGTTACGTGATTTGTTCTTTCGCCAACTGTTTCAACCGTAGGGCTTATGCCCGAAGGAGAGTCCCATGCAGATTGTTCTGCCGATCACCGCGCGAATTCCCGACACGCCCGTCGCCGCCGGCCGCAAGGCTTATTGTACTTTCGAAAACTGCGCCACCAAGTCCGCCGCCGACAAGGCCAAGTTCGTCTCCAACGCCAAGGGCATCGGCGGCGGCGCCTAGCCCTCAAGGCCGGCGTCCAAGCCTCAAGAACACGCGCGGCGAACGCTCAGCTCTAGCTCCTAGCCCAAGGCTCGGACGCCAAGAATGAGCAGCGACCAACGCCGCGCGTTCCCCGGGAAGCCAACACGACGAACAGATAACGAAGTCTGCTCGCCGCGCGCTCGTCCCACACTGTGAAACCCCTCAAGCCGCCCCCGAACGAGGGTCGGCGGCACGGAGGAAGCCATGAAACGCGCCAACGACATTCGCGGACCCCCGGAAATGTGGTGTGTCCAGAAGAGGGCACAACACACACAAACCCTGTCGCTTGCCGATTAATCATCTGAACTCCGAGGTTGGAGTCGATGCCACTGATCGAAGCTCGCCGCAGGTCCCCGGAACTAGTAAAGCAAACCACCCTACGAAAAGGTGAAAGCTGAACTGGTTCCGGGTTCTTTTTTTATTTGAATTTTGCGCACTACAGGGATTTGACGGTTTGTACTATTTTGTGTTACTATCTCGCGTATAAGAATCCTAACTCACCGGGAGGTGAAAATAACATGATCGAAGTTAAGAAGCGAAAAAATGAGAGTTTCGAATCGCTCATGCGTCGTTTCCGCAAGCAGGTTCAGCAGAGTGGCGTTGTGCTCCAGGCTAAAAAAGTCCAGTATCGCAAATCTCACAAAAGCAAAAACACTGTTCGCGCAAGCACCTTGATTCGTTTGAAACGTAAGGACACCCTTGCGTATCTCGAAAAGATTGGCAAAACTCCAACAGACAAATAAATAGAAACGTTCAATAATCAGCTTTTTTCCTATGGGAATTAGTCAACAGATTGAACACGATGTAGCCGAAGCAA
>JAUPVI010000046.1 GCA_030917105.1 Candidatus Babelota bacterium | reverse complement strand
GACCCCTGGGCGCAGGGAATGAGCTATGTCGGTAGTCAGCTTGAGCAGATTCTTGATGATATGGGCGTAAGTAAGTTTGATCCGGCCGGTCAGGATTTTAATGCAGCCGAACACGAGGCAATTGAGCGCGTTGAGAGTGAGCAGCCAGAAGGAATGGTTCTCGAGACAACGCTTCCAGGCTACAAGATAGCGGGCAGAGTTGTTCGGCCGGCTACGGTGCGTGTGAGCTCTGGGCACCATAATGATCTCACTCAAGAAGTTAAGAGCCCACCACAGGAGTTGAGTGATGTCTGATATTAAACAGCTTGCAACCGCTCTAGTAGCCCTAAATGTACCACCGGGATACAATCGCTTTAATCCAAATGCATCAAAAATAAAGATATATCTTATAAGGGGTGCATGGTATTCAGCGGTTCTGTTCCTAGGCTTATATTCAGGAGAGCCCACGATATTACGTATATGTGCCCTTGCAGTGGGGATTGATTTTGTCAGATATCTGACGATAGTGAAATGGCAGGAGAAGCGAGCATGGGAAGCATATTTTGCAGAAGAAACTCAAGGGGGTGTTCACGATAAAAAGCTGCAATCAGTAATGCGAGAATATGAAAAAAATCCAAATATGGAAAACCAGCAAAAGCTAAAAAAGTTAATGAAAGGAGAAAAATAATGAGTAAGATAATCGGAATTGATCTTGGAACTACAAACTCGGCAATGGCCGTTATGGAAGGGGGAGACCCAACTGTTATTACAAATATTGAAGGGGCGCGTACGACTCCATCAATTGTTGCAGTGAACAAGAACGGTGAACGTCTTGCCGGACAAGTCGCCAAGCGTCAGGCAGTGATGAACCCTGATAACACCATCTTTTCTGTAAAACGTCTGATTGGTCGCACCATTGATGACCCAGAAATTAAGCGCGATATGGAACTGATGCCGTATGAAATTGTGAAGGCAGATGGTCACGTAAAAGTGAAGATGGGCGATAAGGATTACACACCTGAAGAAGTTTCAGCCATGATTCTTTCTAAGCTCAAGGCTGATGCTGAAAAGTATCTTGGCCAGCCGGTGACCGAAGCGGTAATCACTGTTCCAGCTTACTTTAACGACGCACAGCGCCAGGCTACTAAAGATGCGGGTAAGATTGCTGGGCTAGAAGTAAAACGCATTATCAACGAGCCAACCGCTGCTGCTCTAGCCTATGGCTTAGATAAAAAGAAGGAAGAAAAGATTGTTGTATATGATCTTGGTGGCGGTACATTCGACGTTTCCGTACTTGAGCTCGGCGACGGAGTTTTTGAAGTAAAGTCCACCAACGGCGATACGCATCTGGGTGGTGACGACTTTGATAACACGATTATCAACTGGTTGGTTGAAGAGTTTAACAAAGATCAGGGGATCGACCTTAAGAGTGATAAGGCGGCCATGCAGCGCCTTAAAGAAGCCGCCGAAAAAGCCAAGATTGAGCTCTCAACTACACAAGAATCGGAAATTAACATTCCATTTATTACCGCCGATGCGTCTGGCCCAAAGCATATGAACCTCACGCTCACGCGCGCCAAACTCGAAGAGCTAGTTGGTGAGCTTGTTGAGAACTCACTCAAGCCATGTGAGGCTGCCTTGAAAGATGCTGGCCTTAAAAAAGAAGACATTAACGAAATTATCTTGGTTGGCGGCATGACTCGCATGCCATTAGTACAAAAGAAAGTTGAAGAATTCTTTGGCAAAAAATTACTCCAAGGTGTGAATCCAGACGAAGTAGTCGCTATTGGTGCTGCGATTCAGGGTGGCGTACTTGGTGGAGACGTCAAAGACGTATTGCTCCTGGATGTAACTCCACTTTCGCTGGGTATTGAAACCATGGGTGGTGTGATGACTCGTTTGATTGAGCGCAATACTACTATTCCGACTAGCAAGACTCAAGTATTTTCAACCGCGAGCGATAACCAAAACTCTGTAGAAGTTGTGGTGCTGCAAGGTGAGCGCGAAATGGCTAACGACAACAAGGTTCTGGGTCGCTTTATATTGGATGGAATTCCACCAGCTCCGCGCGGTGTGCCGCAAATTGAAGTAACTTACTCGATTGATGCGAATGGTATTGTTTCGGTGACAGCCAAAGATAAGGCCACTAATAAAGAGCAAAACATTACGATTCAGAACTCCGCAAATCTTTCAGATGACGAGATTAAGAAAATGCAAGCTGATGCCGAAGCGCACGCTGAGGAAGATAAGAAGAAGAAAGAAGCTGTCGAAGCACGCAACCAGGCTGACACCATGGTGTACACTGCAGAAAAAGCTTTGAAGGATGCTGAGGGCAAAGTAGATGATGAGACCAAGAAGACTGTTGAGGAAGCTGTGAAGGCCCTCAAGGATAAGCTGGGCGAATCTGATGCTGATGCCGAAGACTTGAAGAAGCTCACTTCTGATCTTTCTGATAAGCTCACCAAAGTTGGCGAAGCGATGTACAAGCAGGAAGAAGCTGCAGCCGACACTGGCGAGGCTGACAAAGACGCCAAAAAAGCGGATGATAAGTCTGACGACGCTGCCGAAGAAGGCGAAATCGCCGACGAGAAAAAATAGCTAGATGACAAAAATTGCACAGGGCAAAGACTTTCTAGGGGCTACGATTGATGTTGAATTCGATCGCCCCCTGGGTACTGTGCACCCAAAATTTCCTGACATGATTTATCCTATAAATTATGGATTTGTGCCAAATACCAAAGCGGGTGATGGTGACGCGATTGATGTGTATTATTTGTCTTCGGACCAGCCACTTAAGACTGTTACCGCTCAGTGTATAGGCTATGTGCATCGAATGGATGATAATGAAGACAAGCTGATTGCCAGCGACGGTACGAAATACACAGAAGCTGAAATTGAAAAAATTTTAGAGTTTCAGGAAAAATGGTTTAAGCACAAAATTATATTATGGGAAGGTGAAAAGTAAACTAGTTTGAAGTCACTTGCTGCACTCACCATTGCGATTGGTTTGCTCATCACGGCCGGGTACTTTGCAACTACCACCGTGAGTGAGCAGCTGTCGCAGGACTGCGCTGTGGGTGAAGAAATTAACTCATATCAAAATAGTTGGGAAGACGTATATTTTGTCTGGCAGTGGTGGCCAAATCGAGATGAAGGCAAGGCATTTCTGGATTGCATAGGGCCTACCGCATATTTGCGCTATCATCCATATGACGCAGCCGCGTTGGCACTTATCGGTGCTGGGGTTGCGGGATACATTGCATTTAATGACAAACCTAAGGGTAAGAAAAAATCATGAAAACAATCTTTTTTATTGACGGTGAAAACTTCGTATATCAGTTGCGCGATTCGCTCGCATCACGCAAGCTCATTCGGTATCGTGATGAACTTTCGCGCGTAAATATTCGCAAATTATTTGAAAACGTCCTCCAAGATCCAGGTGTACGCACCGCGAGTATTCGCTATTATGCTTCGAAAATTCACATCATAGATAAGACGCCAGAGTTAAAGGAGCGTACGGAGCGTTACGCGACTGACGCTGACGCTTGGAAGAAAGTGCTTGAAGCTCAGCATGTCGAATATGTTGAAGCGGGTCATCTGTTGGTACGCGATGGCAAGCCTTGCGTGGAGTGTGGTCATCGTGAACCGGTGCTTGTAGAAAAAGGAGTAGATGTAACGATTGCTACAGATATGATTCGTGCATCCGGCGATAATGTGCGCCTCGTTTTGCTCTCGTCAGACGGTGATCTGATGCCGGCGGTCTTAGAGTCGAAACGCCGTGGGGCTGAGCTTGTCTACATCGGCTTTCGTGGTGTGAGTAACGCCGCATTGGCACGAACTGCCGATAAGCGCCACACCATTACATCTAAGCACGCGGCGGCAGTATTGGCTCCAGCCCCCAAGAAGGAAAAACCTGTCGAGCAAAAAAAGACCCATACTGAGCATCGTCACGCTAAGCAGCAGTCTGCACCATCAGTGTTTACAGGGTCGCGTCTCGCTAGTATGTTGCCGGATATGTCTCCTCCGGTTGAACAAAAACCAGTGGTAAAGCCTGCTCTAAAAGCGGCAAAGAAGCCGAAAAAAACCGAGGATAAGGCATGAGCAGTAAACGAGATTATTACGAAGTTTTAGGGGTTGCTAAAGGCGCCAGCCAAGAAGAAATCAAGAAAGCTTTTAAAAAAGCTGCCTTAAAATACCACCCGGATCGCGAGGGTGGCGACGAGCAGAAATTTAAAGAAGCTGGTGAGGCGTACGAAGTTTTGTCTGATGAACAGAAGCGCGCCGCTTACGACCAGTTTGGTCACGCGGCTGGCGCTGCAAATGCTGGCGGCCCGGGCGGTAATCCGTACGCTGGGGGCAATCCATTTGGCGGTGGTTTTGATGGTGTGCAGTTTGATTTCTCTGGTGCTGGTGGTTTTGGTGATATTTTCTCAGAGATTTTTGGTGGCATGCGTAACCGACCGCGTGATGTGCAGGTGGCCTTGGCGATAGATTTTGATGAGGCGGTAGCTGGCACGACACGCGAGCTGAATTTGCGCGTCATGGATCGAACGACTGGCGAGCGCAAGGGTGAAACCGTAAAAGTGAAGATTCCGGCCGGTATTGATAATGGGCAGTCTATTCGGATGGCTGGCAAAGGTGAGTATGGGCAAGGCGGCGCGCGCGGTGATTTGTATGTTGAAGTGCATGTGCGTGAGCCAAAAGGTTTTGAGCGACATGGTTCTAGCCTAGTTTCGCGCATTACAATCGACATGATTGATGCCGCATTGGGAACAGAAGTGGATATTAAAACCCTTGAAGGTGAAATCACAATTAAGGTTCCAGCTGGAACTCAACCTGGAAAAAATCTCAAACTTTCCGGAAAAGGTATGCCTATTCCGGGTACTCATCGTCATGGCGATCACTTGGTAGAGGTAACAATAGAAGTTCCACAAAAACTCAGCCACAAGCAAAAACAGGCCCTGGAAGAATTCCAAAAAGCGTCCAAAAAGAAGGGTTTCTTTAAATAAAAACCCCGACGCTATGTCGGGGTGGTATTACTGAGTGAATCAGTGCAAGAGTGCATGATTTCGCGCCAGCTAGCTACTCTTACGATTCTTGATCCGCGTATGTTCTGATGGGCTTCACGGTATTCATGGCTCAGAGCGTCATGTGGATCGAGCAGTATCTGCGTGTCTGCGAGCAGAAATTGCAGTAGCGGCTCAACGTGAGCGCACACAGCAATCGTTGGGTGCAGACCACTTGCAAGTTTTGCGAGCTCATCGACTGTTTCGTAGCAGTGGATGCTGTCGTCTGACAGGCCGGTTCTCACAAAGAAATGCTCGCTCTGTAGCCATCGCATTGCCAGCTCGTAGAACTCACTATCTTCGCTTTTGACGGTGACGTGAACTTCGCCAGCATAGGCGAACGGTCCGTTGAGCCAAGCCAGGGCTTCGATTGATCCGATGACCGGGAGGGTTTGCACATTTGCTGGTACAAACGTCGGCATCCCCATGAAGCCCAGATTGTTGGCGATGCAGCCGTTTAGCTCCACGCATAGACGGGGTGTAGTGTTCATGCGCTACTCCGTGGTGTAAGGTGCAGGTTGTAGGGCATTGTAGACCTGTATTTTTCTTATGTCAAAGCCGCAATTGTATGAATCGGGGGTGTATAATTCAAGCATATGCAGTTTGGGCCACTCTCCCTTGATGGGAATATTTATGTTTTTGCCGTAGTTGGCGGATTCTTCATTTTGGCATTTTTATTTGGTGAAGGTCGCCTCAAGCGCATCGCAACAGCACTCTTGGCGGGTTTTTTTGTAGCCGACCAGCTCGGTGGATTTCTTGCCAAGCAACTCGGCCAGTCTGGCCAAGCCTTAGACCCGGCATTTGTGCAGCTCATTGTTTTACTGGTAGTAACTATTGGCTTATCGCTCGGGAAAGCCGCATCGGTAGGTGGCCGGTTTGGTTTACGCAGCTTCATTTTGGCGTTTTTAACAGCGGCAACTTTGATTGGCTACACGCAAAGCTATCTGGCAGAAGAAGTGGCCACCAAAGTTTTGGACGAATATAATCTGATCGCACTAGCGGCCGAGAACCGACTTTGGCTCCTAACAGCTATGACGGTATGGCTTATTATTATTACTATCTGGAAGCGTAAAGTTAAAGACGATGATGATAAAAAAGGGAAAAAGGGTAAAAAGAAGAAGTAGCGGTCTTGAGTGTCGGGGAGGTCTCGCGATGAGTCGAGGGGTAAATTTACTGGACAAAATATAGAAATCATAGTAAAATATAGATATCTTTCAGGAAGAATGATCACGTCGACGAGAAGGATTGCGGTGATCATTTTTTCTTTCTTTAGACCAATAGTAATGAGGAGGGGCTTATATGAATCAGCCCAAACATCTGCTGCGTTATCGCCGCGCCAAAATCCGGTTTATTTCCAGGCTTCTTGATCATTATGTGCATCAAGTGCAGCGGAAACATAAGCCTGTAATAATCGCTGTTACGGGAACCATTGGCAAAACTTCTGCCAAGGTTGCAATTGCGCAGCTTCTGGCTACGCGTAATTCGGTCTACGTTGAATGTAATAATTATAATTCTGACCGAATGATTCGGCTGAATTTTTTTGGCCTGGCTTCACCCGATCGTAGTCGGCGACTTACACACTGGGTGCCAATTCTACTTGAAGTGCGCCGACGAGCCAAGAATTTTCCATACGATATTGTGGTGTTGGAGATGGCGGAGAGTCGACATGCCTCATTGAAGAAATTTATCGCGAAACTGAAGCCGGATATTGCCGTAGTTACGGGGGTCACGCCGGTGCATTTATCGTATTTTAAGACTTTCGATAAAGTAGTGAGCGCGGTTTGGAGTTTGGCATCTTTGTGTAAAACAATTATCTATAATGCTGACTTCTCCGAACTATCAGCTTTGCCCGGAGCAGACCCCGAGAACAGCTATGGCCTGAAAAACGGCGCAACCCGAGCAGTGAACCTACGTAAAGGCAAGGGCGGCAAGTTATCGGTTATGGTCACAACAGCAGACAAGAAAATTGAGGCTCAGACACAACTTATTGGAACACAGTCTGTGTACGCGCTAGCAGCGGCCGTGGCTGTAGCGCATAAGCTCGGCTGGAAACAGTCAGCGATTAAATCGGCGCTTCCTGCCATCACCCCGGTGCCTGGTCGGCTACAAGCCCTCAAAGGCATCAACGATACATTGTTGTTAGATGACAGCTTTAATGCGTCTCCGGTGTCGATGCGAGCAGCAGTCGATACTCTCGCCACGTACGACGGCACGAAGATTGCGGTCTTGGGAAGTATGAATGAGCTTGCTGATGACACTCAGTCAGCCCATGAGGAAATTGGGCGTTATGCTGCAGACAAGGTAGATTACGTTATTGCTGTTGGAAGTATTGCGAAGAAATTTTTAGCTCCGGCAGCACTCAAAGCTGGGATGGAAAAAGATAAGGTCATCTCATTCAATCGAGCCAATCAAGCTGGCACTTTGTTGCGTGAACTGGCGCATCCAAATACAACCTTTTTATTCAAGGGTTCTCAGGGTGCAATATACATTGAAGAGGCCATCAAGTTTGTGCTAGAAAATCCGCATGATCCTGAGGTTGAGTTGGTTCGACAGGACCGAGCTTGGAAGCGTCGTAAAAAAGGATACTTTGCCGAAGAGGCAATGGTTTAGGTGATGAAGATGAAGAATGCAAGGCAGAGTGATACACTAAACCAGGAGAAACATTCTATGCTTCAGGATAAATTTGTACTTGGTCGC
>JAUPVI010000045.1 GCA_030917105.1 Candidatus Babelota bacterium | reverse complement strand
CCGACGAGCCGCCACTAGGCTACAAGCACGACATCAAAGTGACAAAATCACTTTGGTTTGACAGTAGCGGTTAAGAGCCGGAGGGACAAGCCTCATTAAAAAAGCCCCCATAGAAGCAGCACCAGCACAACAGAGCAAAGTTCTCATCACACTCGGGCTCTCGGGTTTACCCTTAATAACTGCCTCTTTCGGTAGTGATTGGTGTGTGACCGACGCCTCACTAGAAGCATTTTCTTGGACATTCAAAACTGATTCAGTAACTAATACCGCAGCAGATGCAGCTGATGCAGCTGAACCAAGAGCGACAGGGATTGGAGAGGCGGAAGCCATCACCGGAATTGTATCTGGACTTATAGCATGTGAGTCCGTAATTACCTCTAGCTGCGGCAGTTGTCGCGCTGCTACCGACGAAGCCGCTGCCGGTGGTAATTGGATTCCAGTCAGCGCCGCCACAACCTGAACGATTTGTTCCCGAGTGAGACTTATGCTTGATTGCGCCGCAGAGTCCGACGTAAGAGTAAGCGCTACATCATCCCGCGCTGCCACCACCGGCGTTGCCGGTTCAGAATGTCCTACTGTCAAAACCTCAGTCGCACTAACAGCAGACTGCTCTACTGGCAATACTGGTGCAGCAGGAGCCATTACTGCCGGCGAGTTCCCTGGTGCGTCAGTGGAAGCTGCAATAAGTGGCTGCGATATCAACTGAAAACCAGAATCTACTTCAGTCCTTCGGGCCTTTCTTTTTTCATTAACTTTATATGCAACAAACATCGCTCCGCCAATTATCGCAACAGCACCAGCCGCAATACCCGCGATAACACCAGCGCTCAAGCCGCCAGGCGCCCGCTTGGGTTCTGGCTGCGCAGAAGTTGTTGTAGTAGTTTCCGTAGTAGTTGTTGTGGCAGCAACGGTAGGAATAACTACAGGCGGCAACTTTGAAAGTACATATGAGAAATCATAGTACAATTGCATAACATACACACTTGTCGTTGGCACCGTAGTGCTACTTGACCGCTCAAGAAGACTGCTTGCATTCATAAATGAAGTCATCAATCTACGCACATCATCCGCGGACTGAAGCTTAACAGTAATGTCATCACTTCCCAGTATGCCAGCTATTGTGCCAAATGCAGTAGCAGCACCCATGTCGCCGCCATTCGCTTGCGCTTGCAAGTACGCTAAATTACTCCCCATGCCGGCAATAATGCGCTGCAACGCCGGCAGCTCAGATGAGCCAACCAACGAACTATTCACAAAATTAAGTAGCTGAGTCCCCACTTGCGCTTGCAAAGTGGTCACAAGACCATCCACCGGCCCAGCTTGCGTGCTAGCAATAACTCCCAATGCGACACAAAGTGTCAACACTACCTTTTTAATATCCATAAATCCCCCAAAAATGAAAAGACGCCGCCATCTCTTTTATGGCGGTACTCGCACTTTGAACACAAGAGCACGTGCAAAGGATGAGCGAGCAAGAATAGACTACAAGAAAAATGTATATAAATTCAATAAGAAACAAATGTTAACCAATAATCACTGCTTGAAACTCACTTTTGCTTTTCAAAAGTTGCACCGCCATCTTCAAGCCGAATAAGCGAACCAACCCTAACCGTCAAATTCTCAAGTTGCGCAAGAATTTGCTCAAAAGCTGTAACTTCTTTCTCAAGACTAGACTGAGCATAAGCAATTTTTGCTGTTGAAGCACCATTAAATGGCGCCGAATCCTCTACCAAAGCCGCGGCCTGGTCGGCAGTAGATTTTTGCAAGGCAGCCAAAAGCATCATGTTCTTACCAACCGCCATTTGCACACGAGCAGACGTATCGACCAACACGTGAAGCGAATTACCAAAGTCCTCTTTCACGTCATTGCGAGATCGCTCGGCATTGTCTACAACCGGTGCTACGATAAAATTAGGAACCGAAGCCAGCAAACTCGCACCACACAAAGAAATAAGAAAAACTATTCTAACCACGAAAGCGCTCCCGCAACATCACAAAAGTATAAACACCACCGACAAGAACCAAAGAAACGCACCCACTAATTATTGCTGCTTTCAGCAATGGAGACACCTTCCTCCAACGGCTCACACGTTTTGGCGGTAGCCAGTCAACACCGGGAGCCCGCGAAAGTTTATGCTTACGAGGCGGTTGTGCTTGCAGCCGCGTAGGTGTTGTCAGTGGAATAAGACGGAGGGCCCTAAGTAATTGACCAAAAATATGCCGACGCACTTCAATACAGAAAGTTGTCGACCATACACGCGTATTTGAGCCAACAGTACCAAACCCATTTATATCAGATTGATTGGCAAACTCAGCAAGATACCCAGAAACATCATTACCAATCCATACATCAGTGCCCACAGTCCCTATTTTTTTTGCAATTTCCTCTACTAAAAACCAACCAACTTCCGCCGACTGGCTATCATCAATAAATAACTGCAGGCTTTTTTTTGCATCAGTTAAATACTGCGCAGCAAGAACGACATCATTGGGAGAAGAGAAATAATTAGCGCGTGCCGTTACCACTGTTTGCAAGGTTTGAATCTGCTCTAGAGCCGCATTCCCCCATGCAGCAGCATCATCAACAAATGAAGAAAGACTCCCTGACCACAGGCCAATAAAAAGAAATATTACGCGAAGAATCATTCTAAATGCCCCTTACGGCTCTAATTATGCACCGGCATATTAGATAAAGAAGCTCGCCATTTGCAAGAAAAAGGGAGAGTTTTTAAAAAACTCTCCCTTTTTCTTACGAAAGCTCCTTCTTCCACCGAAAAAACCTATTTGCGGTTCATTTGGCAAGCGGATAATACATAATCCCCCCAAATTTTTCTATAATTATTTTGAATCTATCGACCAACACGACGTATCCAACTTCATCTTCTCCGATAACAACACCTGATCAGCGCCCACCCTCGCCAACAGTAATGTAATAGCGACATACAGGCTGTACTCGCCACTAGCGCTAATGCCACATTAAAGCTTTTTGCCGGAAGCCATCGCGCAAAGTAACAAAGGAATAACCACAGGATAAGAAGCATGTAACCAGCGGTTGTCAACTTCCCCCACACTGATGGCGTCATATTCTCACCAGCCGAAAGCCACACTAAAACACTACCACCGCTCAAAATTATTAGCTCACGAATAAAAACCAGCCAAATAAACCAAGCTGGTAACGCCACCGTATCCAACTGAACATAGGCAAGCGACGCAAAAGAAGCAGTCAAAAATACTTTGTCCGCTATTGGATCCAGATACTGCCCCACTACTGTTTCTTCTTGCAATCGCCGCGCAAGATACCCGTCAAGTAAATCTGTAACACTACCAACCGCAAATAAGATACACGCAGACTGCCACTCCTGATTAAGCAGTGCCCAGACAATAAAAGGTGCAAACAAAAGCCGCAGGAACGAAAGAAAATTTGAAACCGTCACCCATCGCGGGCCATGCGCCACATTCATAAAAACCTCATTTTTTTCAAAGCCAGAGTATAACGAACTTTAGACTCTTGGCAAACGCGTACCTTTCTGGCTACACTGTCCTCCACATTGACCCATTTTTCTATTTTCCCTTGAGGAGACAGCATCCACATGCGTATCACATCACTCTTGCCCCTATTTGCGCTCACCGCATCATCACTGGGCGGCGCACTGTTTTATGTAAGTCCAGAAGAACCAGTTGCACCACACTTTTTAGTGCGTGGGTTTGAAAAAAAAGCCGCTACTGTTTCTTTTGCTGCGAGCAAAACTGAAGGCCGATCCAGCTACAACGGCACTGGCAGTCAGGTACCATTTCTAGAACAATACGGAACACCGCAAATAGGTCAATTTTACAAAGGGCTTACCACTCCCTCTGGCAGCATTAACTACACCTATTTCAACGCAAGTGGCTCAGAATCAGTAACAAACCCTGCAGTAGATGCTACTCTTCGTTTTAATGATCCGAACAACTACTACCAACTCCAATCGTACCACATGGCATACACCCACTACATCTTTAGCGGCTTATTTTTGCGTCTCAACCTTCAATTCGTTGACCAGATTATGGCGCAAAAACCATTGCCAAGCGGCCCGGATAAGTATAACGCACATGTGACTTCTTTCACCGATCATTTTGACCAAATCCTAGGAGCCAACAATCTCCCTGGCATTTCTTACACAAACCACAAGCTAGCTCTTGAACGAGCCGGCTACTTCCTAGGATGGCACGGGCAGGCAAATCTCACCGACAATTTTATCAAAGAAATTAGCGGAACCTTACTCGCCGGATATACCTTCAAGCCAACACACTTTGATCACCCGCTCTCCCCTGCGTTTCTCCCACGCAACCAAACCCATGGATACAGTGCTCAAATAGACCTTATCGCTCAAGTAACCAATCATGTTGGAGTGGAAATATCAGCTGCTACGACCTCGTACGGGCGGTATGCCGACACCCTTCACATAGCGCGCGACGATACTAGCGCCGATTCTTACTTTAGTGGACCGCCACTCCTCGGCACTGGTATTGTACTCAAAGACCCGGGCTCCTTGTGGGTATTTGAGGCCGGCGTAAGTCTTAATCGCTTTCTTGGCTTCTTCATAACCGGCGGCTATCACTTTAGCTATCAAGAGCTTACCCAGCTTACTCTACAAGACAGCACTGTCCTAACCGGTTCTGGCCTCTCCACAAGCCCCGGCGCCCAAAATGCTCGCTTGAATAGTGACCCGCGCCTCACTAAATGGAAGAACCACACCATCTTTACACGATTTGGCTATACCCCGAGCGACAACCACCGATTTGTACCACAAATCGACTTTGCAGTGTACTGGCCGGTGATGGGTCAGCATTCCTCAAGCGCAAGTCGTATTTACGTTGGCGGTGGTGAACTGAGTATTCGTTGGACCTTTTAAGCACTCTTTGGTACGATAGCGCCCGTTTTACCATTCTGAATCAAGAGTATTTTTATGTTTACTATCCGGGCACTATCTGACACGCTTCTTTCTCTCATCGCTGACGCCGTTTCGCTTACTTCGGAAGAGGTTCGTGCTGCCGGCACCACTGTTACACTCCTTGACACTACATCGCATCACCAAGGAGACCTAACAACAAACGCCGCCATGACATTGGCGCGAGCGCTCAAAAAACCGCCGCGTGCGATTGCTGAACAGATTGTGGCCGCTATCAAAAGCCAAATTGAGCTCAATCAATACAGCTCCCTTTCCCATATCGAAATTGCTGGTCCCGGATTCATCAATATTACACTTGCTCCCCAAGCGTGGGCGTCGCTGGTGCAACAAATAAGCACTTCTCCTATTGCGTTCTTTAAGGCCGAAACAAAACAAGAGCCACATTCTTACCTCATCGAATATGTCAGCGCCAATCCAACGGGACCACTACACCTAGGCCACGGACGAAACGCCATTATTGGCGACATTCTTGCCCACGTACTACGCTTCATTGGGCACGACGTAACAACCGAGTTCTACATTAACGATGCTGGGTCTCAAATGCAAAAGCTTGGTACCTCGCTTAAAGCGCGCTGTATTGAGCTCCTCGGCGGCGCCGCTGAAATTCCAGAAGAAGGCTATCATGGGGAATACCTTATCGAAATAGCTGAAGAATGCGTTCAGGAGCACGGAAGCAGCGTTCTTCTCGAAAATGACATTAATTTTTTCACCTCGTATGCAAAAAACAGACTAATTGCGCAGCAAAAAGAAGAACTTGCTGACTATGGCGTAAAACTCGACTCCTGGTTCTCAGAATTATCACTACACAATAGCGGTGCTATTACCGACGCGTTAAGCGAGCTTGAGCGCCGCAAATTTCTATATACCAAAGATGGCGCGTTATGGTTTAAGTCAACTGAGTTTGGTGATGACAAAGATCGTGTTATCCGCAAACAGGATGGTAACCTAACGTACATCGCTCCAGATATCGCCTATCACGTAAATAAATTTGCACGCGGTGCACAAACACTCATTGACATTGTTGGTCAAGACCATCATGGGTATGTTCTACGCCTCAAAGGTACTCTTGCCGCACTCGGTTATGATGCAAATCGTCTCAATGTTATTCTCTACCAACTCGTGAGCCTCAAACAAGGAGACGCTCCAGTCAAAATGTCAAAGCGATCAGGAAACTTCATCGGGCTACGAGAAGTAATTGATACGGTCGGCGTTGATGCCGCACGCTTCTTTTTCTTACACAAAAAAGCTGACTCACATCTAGAGCTAGACATCGATATTGCGCTCAAGCAATCACAAGAAAACCCGGTTTTCTATCTCCAGTACGCGTATGTTCGCACGTTAAGCATCATGCAAAAAGCAACTGACCTTGGTATTACCGCCGATATCACCTTCGGTGCATGCACCAGTGAAGAGATAGCGGTTCTTAAAAAATTACTTGGGTTTGGTGGCGCATTAAACGCTGTTGCAACACAATACGCTACACATATGCTAGCAACCTATGCTCTCGATCTAGCGCAAGTTTTTCATACTTTTTACACTAATAACCGCGTAGTTGACGCGGCGCAGCCTGAAACAACAGCACGCCGACTTGCCTTGATAGCAGTAACACAGCAAACCCTAGGGCTTACGCTTGACTTACTCGGCCTTTCACGACGGGAGAGCATGTAGCATGATGACTCTGCTTGAACTTGATTGCGATCATGCTGCTACGGTAATAGCCGTTACAGCACCAAGCCCTGAAGAACAACGATTGCATGCAATCGGCATTTATGTTGGCTGCACACTTACAAAGGTTCAGCAGTCAGAACTTTCTGAAACGCAACCGGTGTGTATTTCAACAGACACGCGCAGCTTATTTGCCATCAGTCGCCGCCTGGCTGCTTCTATAAAAATTCGTCCGCTTTAACGTTAGGTTTGTACCCATGAGCACTGAAAAATATATTGATAAATTAGAACAGTTTACGCCAAAAGTTATCCGTAACTTTTCCATCATTGCCCACATCGACCACGGCAAATCAACTCTAGCTGACCGCCTTCTCGAGATGACTGGCACTATCAACACACGTACCAAAAATGAGCAATTTCTAGATCGGCTCCAAGTTGAACGAGAACGTGGCATCACGGTTAAAGCGCAATCATCAACCCTCTTTTATACACTCGACGGCGTTACCTACCTTTTAAACTTGATTGATACTCCAGGCCACGTTGACTTTAGTTACGAAGTTTCGCGCTCGCTTGCTGCGTGCCAAGCAGCCGTTCTTCTTGTTGACGCTGCACAAGGGGTACAGGCACAAACGATGGCAAACTTTTATCATGCATTTGAGCAAGACCTGACCATCATTCCCGTAATCAATAAGATCGATATGGCTGCCGCCGACCCAGAGCGCATAGCGATTGAAATGAAAAACATTTTTGATATTGATCGCCAAGACATCATTTTGGCTTCCGCAAAAGCAAACATCAATCTTGACATAGTTATTGCTGAAATCATCAAGCGCACCCCGCAACCAACTGGCGATGCTACAAAACCGTTTAAAGCACTCCTTTTTGACTCATGGTTCGACGAATATCAAGGTATTGTGTGTTTAATCGAAGTCATCGACGGTTGCGTAACAAAGGGAGATAAAATTACCTCAGCAAACACCGGTGATTCGTACGAAATTTTAAATATTGGCATCATGCATCCAGATCCAGTACAAACCAAAGGGCTCTACACCGGCCAAGTGGGCTTTATCATCTGCGGCATGAAGACAGTTCGTGAAGCACGTATCGGCGATACCTTCTTCCATTTCCGCCAACCAGTCGAAGCTCTTCCAGGATTTAAGCCAGCACGCGCA
>JAUPVI010000044.1 GCA_030917105.1 Candidatus Babelota bacterium | reverse complement strand
TCTTTTTTGCGTGAAGTAGTGAGCCATGCGTGTACACGTCCTGGGTCACTTACTGGCATGCAGGCCCGTGTTGAATCGCTGTTTCCCATGGTTGATAAGCCGAGTAGAGTTCTTATGCCACCATTGCCGACGGTAGTGGTTATGCCGCCAGTGTTACCTAATCCTGAGCCTTCTGTGTTGACTGTTGACTCAGCCGCTGCGGAAGTGGATCCGAGCTTAGAAGTTAACCCGCTCATTGGCGCTGGAGATGGGGCTCCTTCTGAGCTCGTTGAGCCTGAGGGGTCGGATGTACCTCATGAATTAATTGATTCTGTGGTAGCAGGTGTTGAGTCGGACAGCTTGACTGAAGCTGGTGCTGCTGGTCTGACCGATCCTGAGGAAGCCGCGGCTTCTTCGTTAGAGAGTGAATCGCCTGCATTTTGTCCTGTTGATTTTAAAAAAGCTTGGACTGCTTTAATTGGACATGTCAATTCGAAAAAAAGACATAAAAGGAGTGGTTTTATGGATTCGCTTCTAAGTGTTTGCAATGCCAAGGAAAAGGACTTCAGACGTTATACCAGAATAGTGATAAAAATAGCTAATTCAGCTGATATAGCGCTACTTGACCAAACAGATTTGGAGAGGATCCTTGGATACGTTGTTCCTGATACGGCTCTCTATGAATCATACAAAAATAAAGATTTGGATGAGGATCTGGCTAGGGTATATAGGTTGGTAAAATTGACGAAATGCAGGCTTTCGACTGAATCGGCTACTGAACTTCAGAGGAGAATTCGATCGTTGCCCGAATCCGCTCAGCGTCAGAATCTTATTATTTTGGTTGAGGAGGCTGCGCGCAATCCGCGGACGCCGACATTTTCGATCGAAGGACTTGAAAAGGCGTTTAGCGAAGGTGAATCCCTGGCTTCCAGAAGACGTTAGGTTATTACTGGCCTCTCTATCTGTTGTTGCATGATTATTTTCGAAACGGGCCCCAAAAGAAGGGTCCGTTCTCTTTTTTCGGGATATACAGTATACTGATCGGGTCAAAAGCCTTGTAAATGTAGGCTTTTTTAGGGAGATATATGAAAATTGCAGTGTTGGTATCTGGTGGGGTTGATAGTTCGGTGGCACTTGCCCGTTTGCATGAGCAGGGGCATGAGGTCACCGCTTTTTATCTCAAGATTTGGCTGGAAGATGAGCTTTCTTTTTTAGGCGATTGCCCCTGGGAAGAAGACCTCTCTTTTGTGCGTGCGCTGTGTGAGCAATTGAGCATTCCGTTGCAGGTTGTTCCGTTGCAGGAAGCGTATCGCGATCGCATTGTTTCTTACACCATTAACGAAGTTCGTGCCGGTCGAACGCCAAGCCCCGATGTCCTCTGTAATGCTCGCATTAAGTTTGGGGCATTTTTAGAAGCAATTGATAGCTCTTACGAAAAAGTAGCAAGCGGCCATTATGGCCAAATTCGCCAAGCAGCCGATGGCTCCTACGAGCTTTTCTGTAGCCCGGACGAAGTAAAAGATCAGACCTATTTTCTCTCCCATCTAAGCCAAGCGCAGCTGAGTCGTATTTTGCTGCCGATTGGCCACATGACCAAGCAAGAAGTTCGCGAAGAGGCGCAGCGGTATCTTGTGCCGTCTCGGGATCGTAAAGATTCCCAGGGGATTTGCTTTTTGGGCAAAATTAGCTTTACTGAATTTATTGAACATTACCTTGGCACGCAAGCGGGAGATATTATCGAAGAAGAAACCGGCGACCTGCTCGGGTCGCATAACGGCTTTTGGTTTCATACTATTGGTCAGCGCCATGGGCTTCGCCTTTCCGGTGGCCCGTGGTATGTGGTGCGCAAAGATACAGCAACGAATGCGGTTTTTGTCTCGCGTCGCTATCACGCTGAAGACAAGAAACGCGATGCTTTTGTGATGCGTGATGTCCATTTTATTGGTCAACGGCCTGAATTGAGCACCGTCAGCATGAAAGTGCGGCATGGCCCGGAACGGGTGATGGCAGAGCTAAAACCACTTGCCGATGGGCGGTATGCGGTGCTGTTGGCTAAGCGAGATCAAGGCCTTGCGCCGGGGCAATTCGCGGTTATGTATAACGGGGATGTGTGTCTTGGGTCTGGTGTTATTGATGATTAAGAAGGTGTTTATACTAGCTCTATAATGAATTTTGCTGCCAACGCGCTATTTTTCCTTGAATTGCAAAGATGTTTCTTGGCGGTTGGCAGTTGTTGTATACTGAAAAAATAAAGTGTTAAAAGAGAGGTTTGTATGGATAAAAGAAGTATGCGGCTTTTGGTCTTGGTAGTAAGCGTTGTTGGTATTGCCAATAGCTTGATTGCGGATGGATCTCGATTTGAGAAGGTGTCAAAGCATGTTAAAAAGAACCGTCATGCCTATGCCGCCGGTCTTGGAACCGCTGGGCTCCTGAACTTAGCTTACTTATTTAAAAGCGGTAAGCTTGATAAAGCAAAATTCCGTACATTGTTTAACAAAGAAAATCGTGCGGCAACGACCCAGTTATTTCTTGCAAGTGTTGTGCCATTCCTCTTGGCAGGCGGCGCTGAGGTATATGGCCATGGTTACACGGAAGAAGGCGATAGGCCAACAGGTGCTAACAGGCCAGCAGGCTCAACCGCCGGTGACGCAGTGCGACAGTCGACTGGTAAGCTGAGTACAGAGCGGCTGCGTGCTATGGATGCCGTGGGTGTTGATGCGCCGAGAAAAGAAGCCGTCCCTATAGAAAAAGAGAGAGGGTTAGAGTCGAGCTATAATTTGGATGTTTCTGATGAGCAATTAGCGCGGGCGCGGCAAATAAAATTAAATAGTTTTAGGAACGCATCTGTGCCAGCCGCACCTGGAGTTGAAGAATCAAGTGCGCCGGTGAGTGCTTCTGTTGCTTCGCGCTTAGGCACTTTGGCGGCTCCTGTGTCAGTTTCGGCGCTATTACCAGCAGTATCGCCTATAGAGAGGGCCGTTAAGCCTGAGCCTAATTCTGCCCCTGTAGCGTCTGCGCAATCGACTAAGCTGCCACATGAGTCACTGCCAATAGCCTCACCCGCGGGCCAATTCGCGTCTTCATCGTATTCTCTACCAGCTTCTCTGTTGCCACCAAGCTCCAAATCTCCAGAGCCTACGCCGTTGTTGGTGCCACGCCAACCAACTCCTTCCGATTCGCAATCTTTAATTCCTGTAGGGGTTTTGCCATTTCCACAAGGTACTACTGAGCCATCTGCGCCACCAGCAGAAGTTAGGAAAGAAGAGGCTGCTTCCGGGGCTGAAGCGGCTCGTTTTTCGGAAGAGGTTGCCGTCCTTAAGGATGAGTTTGCAAAATCTGGTAATGTCCTTCTTCAAAAGGTTAGTGAAGTGTGCGACCCGGCCGCCGATGCGTTATCAGTAAGACAAGCCATAGTGAATGTTATCAGTGAAAAAGGTGCTAGTTTTACTTTCAAGGCCGATCAGCAGCGGAAACTTTTGGATTTTCTTATTCCTGATATGGTGCTGTATGAGAAATATGCAGTTTCTGATATGGAAAAATATCTTGCAGCTGTTGCTGCGATAGGGGAAAGGATTCTCACGTCGGATAATAATATTGCGCTGCTTAGTGCGGATGATTATGCTGATTTATTGAGGCGCTGGACGAGAGTGCCGCGGGGTGAAGCACTTGATAAATTTACGGTCCGTTTGCAGTGGAGATTGCTCCTTCAGTGCTTGGAAAATGCGAAAAACTCGAACGATAATTCGCGTCTTGAAGCGTTATTTAATGATGGCATATTGCAAGTTAATCAAGTGTTGTCGGGAGATTGGGTGCCGTTAAATTTTGCGCTTTCAAGAAATAACATGAAATTTATGCAATTCTTACTAGCGCATGGTGCTGATGTAAAGGATGCGCATTTTAGAAAAGCATTTGTTCTTCATATCTATGGAAACAGGAGTGAGGGGCTTGGCTACTGGTACGATTTGCTCCAAATGCTTATTCAAAAGAAACGAGATGTGTTGGAATTATGGATAGAGGATATGCAAAAAAACCCCTCTGGTCCGGCGGACCCTTTGTCCGACGTTAGCATTGTTCTCGCTAGATATAAAAAGGATTTAGAAGAGGGGTATGACATGTCGGCCGGCCTTCTTTCTGTTTCTGGCCCGGTTGATTTTGATGCGGCACTTGAGCGTTTAAAACAGATGGTTGCGCCTCGTACTGAGGGCTTTCTTGTCAGCGTTCTTAGTCGGATGGGTCAAGGCGTTATGACATCTGAGGTGCAGGAGAGTGTGATTGCCCTTATTAAAGATACCCGGTCTAAAGATATGTCTTTTTTGACTGCTGATGATTTGCAAAATTTTCTTGAGTTTCTTGTTCCTGATGAAACGCAGTGTTACAATCGTGGAAGTTCTGCTAAAGAGTTTTTTGATGACCAAGCGTACGCGGTATACAAACTTATACGCTCAGCGCGTTTTGCTTTACCAAATTTTGACTGTAGGTTGAGTAGAAAGGGGTATGAGTCTCTTGTAGGACGCCTGAGTGGATTGCCGAACAGTAGCACATTGACTGAACTGCGAACAGCTTTGCAGCAGGCATATTATCGGAATAATTTTTATCTTATTAATAAATGTCCAAACCTCCAAAATAAATTTCAAGAAAACGACGGTCGGTTAAGTCTGATACCGCCAGCTGCCGTTTCTCGCAGGTCGCTGCAATCATCGAGATCTGCTTCCGTTGCGCATGTACCATCGTCGCCTGATGTAGTTGATTCAGTAGCCGCTAGTAGTACTTCAACTTTAGATGGCGCTGGTTCAAGCAAAAATGAGGCGGTGCCGAATCTTCCTGATAAATTAGTTCCTCAAGGCCTCTCTTTTGTAGCTTCGGACGATGACGAGGATCATACGACTCGTGGTCATTATGAGAAAGCTCTTAAAAAGAAAGTTTTTACTGCGTGGGTTGATACTCATCCGTTGCTGGTTAAGGAGGCCGAAAACTCAAGGAAAGCTGCTCTCCATGCTGATAAAAAACAGTTAGGAAGGTCATTTGGGGCTTGGAAAAATGAGGGGGCTGCTCGTCGTGAGCAAGAAGCGGTATCGGGTGGATTTCCGACTCGTGTAGACTATGTTGACCTTATCAATAAAATGAGCGTCTTTGCTGATACTGAGACAGGGGGAGGCAGCTCATTTTTAGATTCTGTTGCGTGTCTGGTGAAGCAATATTCGAGCGACCATCTAGATTTAAGGTTGCACCTGGAGGATCTAATCAATAGATTCTCGTCTGGAGAAATGAGTACAATCAGTGATTATGAGTTGACGGTGCTCCTTGATTTTGTTGTTCCTGATCAAGAAACTTATGAAAGGTATGCATCCAAGGGAGGTGATGATGCCAAGTGGCGTTGGCTGACCTCTGACATCAAGGCTGCGTATAAGATTTTGATTAAAGCTGTTTTTGGGGGCCGCTCTGATTGCCGGCTAACTGCTGACAAACGTATTGACCTTAAGCGCAGGGTTAGATTCTTGGGGGTTTCTTCGAATGAAATAGCTGCCCTTGATTGGATATTGGACAGGGCATCAGATGGCCGGCAAGAAGTTGCTCCCGACTATATGCAGCTATATGAGCCGCAGCCCAATATGTTTTCAGGCACGAGTGGGATGAGCTCATCCAGGCTGCGATCTGATTCCGCTGAAGAATCAGAGGATGATGATGAGGAGGAAGGTGCTGTTGATGCACCTGAATTTGTTGATTCAGGGCCAGGCTCTTCAGTCGAAGTGGTCATAGCAGGGCCAATGGGCGGTTCTAGTTCGGCGTCAGGAGTAAGTGTCGGATCTAGTGCTCTCGTGGTTTCTGAAGCGCCGGCTGAGGGGATAAAGATTGAATTTGGAGATGGAGATCTTAGCAAGAAATTAGAGGCTGTGCTTGCTGTGAAAAAGAACTTTGCCTCGGCCCTAGGCTCTATAAGTCCTGACGGTGTTCAAGATTTTTGTAAGGAACATGAAAGTAGTCTGCGACAAATTCTTCTCCGCGATTCGTCGCAAAATCTTAACTCTCCGACGAGTGGCTTTGCAATGTGCTTTGTTCTTGGAAGACACACTTACTTCTTGATGCGGTATGCCGTTAATAGCGCTTGGCATTCACATTTTATTGATTCAACTGGGCGCGAGGTCGAAGATGATTCGTCGATTCACGGCGTTGGCATAATTACATCGCATAAGTCTATTGTTAATCTTATGGGTTTCCTACCATAAAATATAGTTTCGTGAAAGAGGGCCCCGTTTGGGGCCTTTTTTTATTTAAGCACTTCTTCCACATCTTCTAATGCAATAAGTTGCACAATGCCATAGGCTCCGGCTTGTTTGCGTCCGTATAAAACGTAGGTAGCGACATTTGGTGCTAGACCTGCAAAATAAGCAAGCCCTTTTGTATCATCTGGCTGAAAGGTTTGGCTTGATTTTATCTCGAATGCACTGATTTGCCCGGTCCATTCATCGATGAGATCAACCTCTCTTCCGGCAGAGTCGCGCCAAAAATAAAGATGGGGAGGAATTCCGCGATTAAGGCGGTTTTTCAGGACTTCAAGCACTATGAGATTTTCAAATAATGCTCCGCGAGCGAAGTGACTGGTCAACTGTTCCGCTGTTTGAACGTTGAGGAGTGATGCAGCGAGGCCAGTATCGTAGAAGTATAATTTTTGTTGTTTGGTTAGTCGTTTATTGAAGTTGTTATGGTACGGCTTTAAGCGGAAAATGATATAGCTTGCTTCGAGAACAGTAAGCCATTTTTGGGCGGTTGTTTGAGCTATGCCACAGTCCTGAGCTAATGCGTTTATGTTGAGCAGTTGGCCGGTGCGGCCGGCACAGAGTAATAGAAAATTTTGGAATTGAGTAAGATCTCCTATGTTTTTAATTTGTCTAACATCTCTTTCTATGTAATTTCCTATGTACGAAGGATAGAATTCATGTGGGAGCATGTTGTTCTTGTGGAGCCGAGGGTAGCCGCCTTGTAGAGCGAGTTCGAGGGGGCTGAGGGTGCTGCCTAGTTCCTGTACACTTAATGGAAGGAGAGTGATTTGACCTACGCGTCCCGCAAGGGATTGTGTTACGGTTTGGCTGAGTGCAAAATTTTGAGAGCCGGTGATTATAAATCGGCCATTCTCATCGCGCTCGTCGATTACTTTTTGGAGGTAAGAGAGTAGTTGTGGGGCGTGTTGTACTTCGTCAAATATGGCGCCCATTTCATACCTCGCTAAGAATTCGTATGGGTCCTTGGCGATTTGTTGTTGGACATTGAAGTCTTCTATTGATACGTATGGCATGTCAGGAAAAGTGGTTCTAGCGAGCGTAGTTTTACCAGATTGACGCGGTCCATTGATCATCACCGCTGGATAGATACTTGCGTAACGCTCTAGGAGAGTCGTGGCGGCCCGATGATAGTAGGGGGTTGGTTTTACTACTTTTTTGTCTAGAGTCATGAGAGTCTTTCCGTAAATGTGGGGGTACACATGGAAAAAGAATGGCATTTTTTTTGACTGTGGTCAATGAAAAACGAAATTTACATGGTAGCGTGGAAAATATTGTCATTCTTAAATAGCCCGTTTTTAGGTGTTTTTTTCGCAAAAGTGATGATATTTTTCTCAGAGGAAAATATTAGCATACTTATCTGCGTAGCCAGAGATAATTTTACATTGAGTGGTGTTTCTGAGGAGCGCCTTGTGCGCATAGAAAGCGGCAAGGTAAGGCCTATGGTAGCGGATTAAGGTTTTAGCTAAAGAGCTGTCATTTGATGTTGACGACTTTCGATGATGAATGGATACGTATTTTAATACCTCATTTATTGCCCCTTTTACTGAATCATAGTAGGATGTGAGCGTAAAATGTAGAGGTTTTCATGACAACGGTGCTAGTC
>JAUPVI010000001.1:19200-29797 GCA_030917105.1 Candidatus Babelota bacterium | reverse complement strand
GTGCTCTTCCGATGCCAAGGCTTGATTTGACCGCCTCCTCGTCTTCAGCCTTTATGGCTTGTGGATGGGCTATGAGTCGTATGGTCTCATTGAATCTATGAGTACCATTTTTTTTGTCCAGTTCAATTACTTCTTTTATGCGTAATGCTAGGATTTTTTCATCACTTGGCGGTTTGTTTGGCTCGCTGAGTCTATCCTTACGTAGTGACTCTGCGATTCCATGGCAAATTCTTGTAAGTAAGCGTGGATCGTTTGTGTCAAAATCTTTGTTAATAGCAGCAAGCGTGTCGACAATGTCTTTGGCTTTACCATCTATTTTGGTGTACTTTTTGTAGAGGTGATGTCCAAGCCATAGGCTTGCCCCAATGCCCACTCCGATGCCAATGTTGCGCCAAAAACGCCAAAACGTGCCTTGCATCATTGTGCGGAGCGCGGCTACGAACTCGTCTGGCTTGTTGATATTGTTTTTCTGCGTAGCAAGGGCCGTATGAAGATGCTCGCGAGCAGTGCTGAGTATAAGATGAACAAGGTTTTCTTTTGTGCTCGGAAAAATAAGCTGGCGACCTAGGGTTTGCCGTAAATCGTTGCTCATAGTGGTCAAAATCCGCTTAACTGATTCATCACCCTCTTCATACATTTCATTGAAGAGGCGCAGTGCTTTTACTTTTGCTTCTGCTGCGGGATCGTTAGTTGTCCTAACGTGGCTTATGAGGTCTATGAAGTCTTTGGATGTTTCCACAAGTGGTTGTGAGTATGTTGTGGAAAAAAGAACCAATGGGAAAGTTAAGAACAAGCCTAAGCGCATCATTTTTTTTGATTTCCGCTAGGATCTAAAATTGGGGGTAACATTCCAGCTACTTCACGAAACAGCTTGTCATCCGTGTTTTTTAGGTGAGTAAAAATTTCAACTAACAGCTTAAGTAAGCCTGGCCCTTTATTGACTGTGTTGGTGCCTGACTGCGTTCTCTCTTTACGGAGTGTCTCAGCTATTTCGTAGGTCAAGAAGACTGCGGTGTTTTTGTCGCTGGGATCGTAAGGCTTATTTAGTGCCGTTACCAAGTCCATAGTCTTTGATATGGTGCTTGGGCCGCGAAATTTTCTATAAACATAATACATTAAGCCAATCCCCACACCGACGCCAACGACTGCAAATACTTTGCGCCAGAAGTCGCCAAATGTTGGGTTTAAGGCGGTGTAGATTGCCTCGGAGAGTTCACCAGGGTTGCTGGTGACGACCGATTGATTTTTGAGAGCGCCTTGCAAGCGGTCTTGTGAGAACTGCAAGATCATTAAGATAAGCCGTTCCTTGTTGCCAGGAAGCAGAAATGGGCGATTCTTGAGTACATGGTCGAGTTCTCGAACCATGTGGGCCAAAAGCCCTTGAATTTCCGGCGTGCCATCTTTATACATCTCGGTAAAGAGACGCACTGCTTTTGCCTTGGCCGCTGAGGATTGTGGCGTTGCATTGCGAGTACTGCTCATGAGTCCCATAAAGCTTTTAAGGGCTGCAGAGGGCGTTTCTCCGAATGCTGATTCTTGTATATTGTAGAGTCCCTGATCAGTGACCGTTGGCGGGTTGCCGTCGGCGACCAGATGGAGGCATGTTAGAAGGGTAAGTGATGCAAATAATCTCTTCATGCCTGTTGATAATTCCTTGTTTCTAAGTGTTATACGCTATTGCATTGGCGGCCTCAATCTGTTCGCATGAGGGCTTTTAATCAATAGTTTGAACGTTTTTGTTGCAGTTAGACTGGCTTCTGCTTTTGCCTGGAAGTGGTGCGGTGACTGGTAACTTATCCCAATTAGTATAGTAAATAATTGAGAAAATGGCGAATTGCCCCAAGTGCGAAGCTTTATTCGACTTGCGGGGCGTGAGCAATTGGAATTAGGCGTTCGACTTGTTTGTCTAGTGCGGCAAGGTTAGAGCCTCGTATATTTTTGTTCATTACTTCTTCTTCTTTTTCTGCCAAAGCCTTATCGCCTTTTTCTCTTATTTTGGCGATTAAGTTTCTAACTTCTGTTGCTTTTTGCCTTGAGGCTCCTGCTTTAGAAGCGGAAGAGAGGAATGGCTTAATGGATAATCCGTGTTTTATGCTTCCAGTTACTCCACTAAGGGCTAGTTCTCCCCACTCCTTTACTCCCTGCATCTCATTCTTCACCAACGTCATCAGCTGCTCCAGCGGAATCCCCCCCTCGCGACTTATCTTACTCAACGTCGTGAACAAATGCGAAGCTCCTGAAAGTGGGGGATACACTTGGTTTTTCTTCGCCTTGAAGGCTGGCTTGCTATTAACCATTTCCTGAGTCCCGTCTGGCAGTAGCACAGGGCATTGTATCATGGCTCCCCATTCCTGGTTTTTATCCCGTAAGTAGTATTCCATATGATTTTCATCCGAATAATAGCCAACTCCTGGCTTAAGTGTTGCATCTTCTCTGCTGACCGAGAGCCCTTCGTTATACAGCCATTGGCGCATGTCTTGTTGACTATTTGCTAGAGCACTTGTAATTATTTGCAAGAGCTTCTCGCTAGTAGATCCTGGTGCAGTGACACTGCTGATGCCAAGGAAGAGCTTGTCGATGACGGAGGCCGGTGGGTAGGCAGGGTCTATTTCCGCGGCACCTGTTGAAACATCTCTCTTGAGATAATAAATGCGATTGTCTTTGGTATCCCAGTGAACACTAACCCCTGGCAGGAGGGCGGTTGGATCGGTGGCATCTTTGGCAACCAAGCCCTCACTCTTGAGCCAGTTCAGGGCATCATTCCTGTTGCGCTTCAGTTCACTGTCAAGGGTGCCGATGAAGCCTTTAACCGTCTTGTCTTGTAGAACACTGACCAATCCGGTGGCGGCGGTAACCGTTTGTTCCATAAGGTTACGTGGTGGCAACACGGTTGGGTGCAGGCGACCAGTTTTCTCATCTCTCCAAAGTTTGTGATTAACCATAAATCGTTTGAGTGCAGTGGCGGTGGTAGGGACTTTTTCTTGCGGTATCATCACGCTGGAGGCGTAGCGCATTTCATATATTCCCGGCTCAACTTCTACTTTTTTAAAGTGTTCATGCGGGTTGTCTGTCGGAATTTTGTGGGCAATAAACCATGCACGCTGTTGATTGGCGCTTTCACTCATGTTGTCTACTACGCGGCTAACAAGCGGTTTGAGTTCTTCACCAAGGCGGAGGGCCCGATCGCCAAAACCCTCAGGGGCAGGGATCCATTGCTCTGTCTTTTTGTCTGAGTTTGTGCGGTATGATTCTTTTACCAGGTATTCTGGCCGGCCGGTGGCATGGTTATGCCGTACCCTTAATTTGCCGCTTGAATCTTGCTCGATTGTTTCATTAAACGCATCTTTTATTCGTTGATTTTCTGCGACGCTATCATTTATGTGGCTAAGAATTTTAAAGGTGTTAGAAGTGTTGTTCTTGAAATGCTGCCACAGATTATTTTTATACGCATACAAGCCACCACCGGCAAGTGCTGATAGGGCAACGATGCGTTTCCATGGTAGGCGCTTCAATTTATCCCTCATTCCCAACAGTGTTGGTGTGAGGCTTATAATGAGATTGCGCGAGAGCTTTTGTGCTTTTTCTTTATCCTGCTTACTATGAAGTGTCTTGAGAAGCTCGCTAAAAGCGCTTTGTAGGAAAGCATGTATTAAAAGGGCTTTTTTTTCTGTTGACCAGTATTCTTTCTTCATGAGTTTGTCTAGTTTCGTGGTCAATGCGGAGAGGCTTTTTTTTGTTTCAAGAGAGCTATTTGCATAGAGGTCGTTAAAATAAAACTGCGCAGAAGCAATATTAGTGTGGTACTGGCTGGTTTTCTCAAACTGGCTACTGATACCGGCCATGAATTGAGAAAAAAGGACCGGAGCTTTATCTGCAAATTGTTCTAAGTGTTTCGCACTGAAACCAGTAATTGCTTCATCGGGGGTGCGGTTGATTGGGCCGAATTGTGTCAAAGGCTCGGCAGTGACTGAATGGCTAAGGAGCGGGATGAAAAGTAATAGAATTAATACCATGATAACCTCATTCTTTCTGGTGGTCCAGCAGGTCATTGCGAGGAACGAAGTGACGAAGCAATCCAGGAATTACTCAGCTGGATTGCCGCGCTCGCCGTCGTAATGACAGCTAACGCTGTCTACTTATTTCGGACTTATTTGGCTATAGATGTGCGCCAAACTAATCTTTTTAACAGTTTCTTCTTTTATAAATATTGCAATCGCAGACCTGGAGAGTAAATACAATCGTATTGTTGTGGCAAAAAACATGGTACAATCGCCGCTCGTTCTGACGGTTTTCTGGGTTATAAAGGATTTTTTCATGAAAATTTCACTCCGATGGTTGTGTGATCATATTGTTGGCTTGCCATGGCAGGCAGTTAGTGTTGACCAGCTTATGGCTCGGTTCAATGCAAAAGTGGCAGAGATAGAGCATGTTGAGCATTTATTAGTACCGATAGCATCATTTGAAGCGGTCCGAATTGTGGCGGCTGATGCCCAGAAGATTACCGTACAATTTCCCTCAGGTGCTACCGCCTCTTTGCCTTTTCGTAGCGATGTGGCGCAATGTCATGATCCGCTTGCGGCCTATTTGGTAACGACAGATGGTTCTGAGTACCGCTGGGCGGCATTAAATGCCGTTGGGTTGGATAAAGATGGGTTGATTCCGGCGCTGCATATTACTCAAGCTGATCTTGCTGGCGGGTGGCGTTCTCAGTGGGAAGCAGAAGATATTATTTTAGATGTTGATAACAAGTCACTGACTCACCGTCCTGATATGTGGGGACACCGTGGGTTTGCTCGTGAAGTTGCTGCATTGTTCGATACACGCCTCGTTGATGCAACACAGTTTTGTGAGGAAATTTCGGTTGTGCAATCGCATCCGTCGGTTGTGGTGCGTAATGAAGTACCAGCTGCTTGCTCAGGCGTCGGTGGGATACGAGTAGATCATATTGTGCAAATGGCTTGTGATCTGCGCGCGACGAGTCGATTAATTAATATTGGCTATCGTCCACGAAGCGCCGTTATTGATATGACAAATTATGCGATGGCTGACTGGGGCCACCCGATGCATGCGTATGATGCAGAGCGCATGCGTGGACATACGATTACTGTTCGTTTTGCGCAGATCGGTGAAAAATTATTGCTTCTGGATGACAGCAGCATCAATCTTGATGCGCAGGATTTGGTTGTGGCTGATGCTGAAAAAATTGTGGGACTTGCCGGCATTATGGGGGGTAAAAATGATTCCGTGTTGTCAGCAACCACGTCGCTTATTTTTGAGGCTGCTTGTTTTCATGCGTCAACAATTCGTCGTAGTGCAACACGCCATAAATTGCGCAGTGAGAGCTCGCAGCGGTTTGAGAAGACACTTGATCCAATGCAGATTGTGTCGGTGCTCGAGCGTTGCGTATCGCTGGCTCGCACCTGGGGAGTTGTGCGCAGTGCTATAACAAATCCGATTGTACTGCTGGCGCCACCGCGACCAGCTCTCATAGTGCCCGTTTCACATCGCTACATTGTTAATCGCATTGGTGCTGAACTGACGCCGTCAAATATAGTTGATCTACTCACGAGCATTGATATTCCAACAACATATACCACTCTTAGCGATGATACGGTATACAGCGTGCAGGTGCCGTCGTATCGTGCGACGAAAGACATTTCTGGTCCGCATGATATTGTGGAAGAAGTTGCTCGACTATATGGCTTTAATAATATCGTTCCATCTATGCCGGCCGTGTTGCAGCGAGCTTCAAATTTACAGCCGGTGATGCGTGAGCGTGCCATCAAAAATTATTTAGCATATGGCGCACAGATGCAAGAACAGCGTAATTACGCATTCTATAACCAACAGCTGCTTACACAACTTGGTTGGGAAGAGCCAGAGCGTTTGATTCTCAGAAATCCGGTTTCTCAAGATGCATCAGCATTGGTTTCGTCACTTATTCCTCATTTGCTTGGCAATGTCATGGATAATATGGCGGATGTTGACCGCTGTGCTTTTTTTGAATGGGGTACGGTATGGCCAGCTGGTAATGGGTCTGAGCGTAAAGAACTTGCAGGTGTCTGGTATGACAAGCGGGGGTCGTTTGACTTCTATCAACTGAAGCAAGCAGTCACAGAAATTTGTCGTCTTGCTGGGATTAAAATTTCCTGGCGTGTTGCACCGTTAATGCCAGAATTTCAGTGGCTTGGTCGATCACCAGCAGCACTTGTTTTGCATGAAGGAGTGGTTATCGGGGTGCTTGGCGGTATTAACCCTGTGATGATCCAAAAAATGGGTGGCTTACCAGAAAGCACGGTCTACGGCTTTGTGTTAAACGGTTCTTTATTGCAAAATCATCCCGCACCGCGGTATACAGTGGGTCAAATACGTAAATATCAACATTCTACCGTTGATGTGAGCGCGCTGGTGCTTAAAACGAGCCATGTGGCTGATCTTGAAGGGCAGCTGCGTTCTTGCAGTGAGCTTATCGAGGAAGTTTCTTTGATCGACTTCTTTGAAAAAAAAGAATGGACCGATCGTCGTTCTGTTGCCTTTCGTCTCACGTTGTCGCATTCAGAGCGCACACTAACGCGAGAAGAAGTTGAGCAGATACGGGTCAAAGCATTAGAGGTTCTTGCCGCAAATGGCGGCCAGCTGCGTGAATAGCTGAAGAGAGGAGAGTATGAGACTGCAACAATGTGACTGGATATTTGCGTTTACTACGGTAGGGGCGTTTATTGTTGACCGACTGAGCAAGGTCTATGCATTACAAAACCTGGTTGACCAGGATATCGTCTTGTTTCCCGGATGCAAATTTTCGTTGATCTTTAACACAGGCATTAGTTTTAGTCTGTTCTCCTCGAGTTCAGGAATGATCTCTTGGGAGCTGACTTGTGTTATTGCCGTCATCGTGGCGCTACTTATTGTGGGATGGCGTTACTATGCCCTTACGCCATTGGCCGACGTTGGTTTTGGTTTAATCATTGGCGGTGCGGTCGGGAACTTTGTGGACCGTCTCGCAGTTGGCGGCGTAATTGATTTTATAGAACTGTATTATAGGCAGTGGTCGTGGCCAACATTTAATGTGGCTGACATTGCGATTGTCATTGGATTCTTATTAATAGCTGGTGAGGCGTTGTATGAAGCAAAAACTCAGTAATATTGCGTACGTGATTGTATCTCTTGGATTAGTTGGCTTGGTGCCAGCAGCACGTGTATGGGCATCACTTCTCGGTATTCCGTTGGTGTGGCTTTTTGCATGGCTAAAAAATCTTACGCCATCCACCGGGTTCATTGTTATGAGCGCGGTATTACTTGTTCTCTTTGGATTATCGTGGTACGTGCGTCGTACTATTACTGAAGAGCGTGAAGCAGATATTGTACTTGATCGTGTTGGTGGTGTAGTCATTGGGCTTTCTTGGTTACCAAGTGTGACGATGAAATTTATGATTTTTGGTTTTTGCTTGTTTCATGCTTGGCTCTTTATGAGTGTGTTAGCGCAACGCGTGTATGCATACGATAACAAGACTGCAACTGGTGGCGTAACATTGAGCAGCGGAGAAATTTTCCTGGTTGCGTTGCTTACGAATGGAATGCTTCACGCTTTGTGGTGGTTGGCGCATTAACTAATGGCTTATGCGTTAGACTGTAAGTTGGGGGCGGGGTAGTGTTAGGGCGTTTATACAAAAAACTTACTGAATTCTTGTATCCCTCGTTTTGTGTTGCTTGTAAAATACTGCTATCACACCACCAAGTGCTGTGTGGACCTTGTTATGCGGCGTTGCCACACGTTCCATCGCTTCATACAAAGACGGCTACCATTCCATTTCTTACCATCTATGCAATAGGCCCTTATCAAGGTATAGTTGCTCAACTCGCGCAAGCAAAAGAATGGCATGACATACAAAGTGCGCGGCAGCTTGGACGGCTTGCAGCGCTATATTGCGTACAGAAACACCTATCGTATGATTTTATTATTCCGGTTCCGCTACACTGGTCCCGCCATTTGGTTCGCGGCTATAACCAGGCAGCGGTTATGGCTGAATCGATTGCGATGGCGACTGAGGGCAGAGTGGTGCAACCATTTGCGCGTACTCGGGCTACCAAGAAACAGCGTTCTTTGGAGGGGATTGCACGTAAGCGTAACGTTGCGCATGCTTTTGGTGTGAAATGGTATTGGTCTTTTGAGCAAGTTTGCGCCTTATTGGAAGGCAAGAGGGTGCTGTTGGTAGATGATGTGTACACGACTGGGCATACTTTGAAGGAGTTTGCGCGTCTTGTTGTTGAGTGCAAGCCGGCACGGTTAGATGCTCTCGTTGCATGTCGTGTGGTTTAGTTAAAATCCATCCATACTAAAGTTGCCGGCCGCTATTTTATCCGCTTCACGCTCAAGGAGCGTTGGTGGGTTGCGCAGGAGTTCTTCTTCAATGAGCGGTGTAACCTTTTTTATGCTCTTGATTAACTTCTGTGTTTTATGACGTTGCCACATGCCCAGCAATGAGTCGAGAATACCTGCCGTATTTGCCACTGCCATAGCCGGAGAAAAGGCTGTCTTGCTATCTTTTTTATTAAGATTTGGCATGAGTAATGAGAGGAGTACTGGAGCTGCATATTGTCCAAGCATTTGTGTTATAAATCTTGTTTTTGCAAGCTTCTTAATTGTTTTTCGATACTCGATGATGTCGGTTGGTGTGCCATAGCGACGGTTGAGGTAGGAAAGAAGATACGCTTCTCGTCCATTGAGTTTTGCATTGTGCCTTGTTGCAACGTTGTGTATGAGATTTGAGCCAAGAGCGGCTAGGTTTAAGGCCCCTAGCGCTTTGTTTGCAGTGTTTTGTGGCGGGGTAAAGACATGTTCGTTAATACCTTCGCCTGGGAAGAGTTTGCGTACGTACTTATTGCGAGACAGAGTGTTGGCGAATGGCATTACCCCGTACGCAACTTTGGTTACTGGGCGTACATAGCGCATGACAGTTTCAAGTGAGTTTACACCGTCGATTGATTGGCCCATGTCCTTAAATCCATCTTCCACCTCGTGAGGGGTTTTGCCTTTGAGACTGCGCGCCAATTTGGTTGCTTCATAGCTTTGCAGGAAGCTGTCACCAAGTGCATAGGCGCCGAGACCGACCTTTCCTTTTTCACGGCGGACAAAATTTTTGAAATTGCTGTCTTGCTTATCCACGTCCATCAATTTTCGGGCGCGCTGGGCACCGACGTTTTCTTTTGCACCGCTGCGTAGTTCTGCGTTTGCGATTGCTGAATGATAGCGTTGACGACTATTTTCAAGGCGTTCTTCTTCGTCATTGTCAAGATCTTTGTTTTGGTCGCTTGCAAGTGCGCGTAATCGAACTTCGGTCATATTTCTGAGGCCTTTGAGCTCTTCATGGCTTTCTTGCGCTGCAAGAACATTGATTAATGGCGTTACGTCTTCGCTATTCTCAACCATGTGGTGGAATTGGGTCTTAATGAGTGGTCGTGGCGCATCGGTAGCCAAGCCGTAGCCGGATAACCCAGAAAATATGGTGAAAAGTAGTGCTATAATCATGATAAAACCCCCTCATGTACAGATAATTTCTTGTTACTAGTGTACGTGAGGGGGGCAAAGTGATGCTATCTTTCTTTACTTTTCTTTTAATTTCTCGCGTAAATAAGCCTCTACGATGCGAAGTACTTCAGCTTCTGCTGCGGTATATGATTCGATATATCCGTGTGCGTGTTCTCCGAAGAAGCCGACATTCTTCTTGTTTTTGACGGCGATGCACTTCATGTTGGCCGCGGCAGCAGCTCGAAATCCTGGCAAAGAATCTTCAAAAACTATGCATTTATCGGCTTTTGCATTTATTTTTTCGGCTGCGTGAAGAAAGAGTGCTGGGTCAGGTTTAGCTTTGTTATTTACATCGGCAACACAATAGATGTATTCGCCAAAAAAATCGTCAAAACTCATTTTTTTTGCGATTCGTAAAAGGCTTTCGGCATCACAATTGGTGGCGATGCTGGACGGAATCCCTGCAGCTTTAATTTTTCGGTGAAATTCTTCAAATCCGTGAATGAACTTTATTTCTTCTTCGAGAAGCTTTTTTGCGCTTTCCACAAGTACCTTTGTCATTTCTTGTTTCGTGACATGGGCAACTTCAAAATTATCTCGAATGAGTTCCATCGCTTCTGATACGCCGATGCCGGCCATTTTTTCGAATACGACGGTTTTGTCTGGTGTAATGGCATGTTTGTGTATGCCGCAATGAAGGAGCACCGCTTCCGTGGCATTCTCCCATACATGTTCGGTATCGATGATGGTACCGTCCATGTCGAAGATTATTCCTTCAAGATGGGGTTTTGTACTTTTCATGTCTCTATCCTATTTGCTATACTGCATTTCCTTTTTCGGGGAAATTGTACCAATAATCTGTAGGTAAATGCGAGGTTTTTTTATGTTGTATCCTTATATGCTTTGGTTAACACCGCTATGGTCATTGCTTCCAGGTTCGGTTCCTGTTCTTATTGGAGCGCGGTTATTGCTTAAGTATTGTATAACCGGTGCTATGTCAATTCCAGCGGTTTTGAGCCACACTGGTGTGCCAACTATGGCGGCTGCTGCGGTCTGGCGTTACGGTCATAC
>JAUPVI010000001.1:12091-19190 GCA_030917105.1 Candidatus Babelota bacterium | reverse complement strand
TACCCCCGATTTTTTCTCCTCTTTCTTCCGTTCGTATCCAGTGTAACATTTATTGCGAGTGTTGGGTTAAATGCCCACGCATGGTTTTCGGTGTTTTGGCTTGCGCTTCCGGCTCTGTATGCTGTTTCAGTAACCAATCGCTCTCACATACTTGTTCGTGCCTTAGTGGCGAGTTTAACTGCACATATGATTGGAACGCTGATTGTTTTGTTCCTAGGCGCGCCAGTCTCCTGGGTAAGCCTTGTGCCGCTTGTGCCGTTTGAACGTGTTGTTGCGGCTAGCGGGATGGTGTTGGTTTTTGGTGCAATTGCTTTTTGTAGGCAGTTACTGCGCCGCGTGGCTAATTTTTATACTTCGAGCATAGAGTAATGAGCGTGCCGGCGTTACGCCATATTGCTTTTATTATGGACGGTAATCGTCGGTGGGCTCAACGATATGCGGCTGATGGTCTGTATGATGACCAGGCAATCAAAGCAATTTTTGAAGCAGTGGTTGCTTGTAAGTCTCATGGCGTTTCATATATTTCACTGTATGCGTTCTCGCTTGAAAATCTAACGCAGCGAGACGAAACACTCAAAGCACATTTTTTTAAGGCACTCGTCAGGGTCTGTACTGAAAAAAAGAGTTTGTTCTTAGAGCACGGTGTTAAAGTGCGATTTGTCGGTGCGCGCTCTCATTTCTCTTTCTCTGTTTCTCAAGCGATTAACGAGCTTGAAGCAGCAACGGCCGGTGAAAGCGGCATTACTATGCAAGTTCTTTTTTGTTATGGTGCCCAGCAAGAAATTGCTGATGCGGCTTCTCGTATTGCGTATGATGTTGTCGCAGGTATTCTTTCTGCAGACGCTGTAACTCCTGAGCTTTTTTCTACCTATTTATGGGCGGCGCCGGCACCGTTTCCCGATCTCATTATTCGTACTGGTGGCGCACATCGGTTGAGTAATTTTTTACTCTACCAAGCAGCGTATAGTGAATTGATGTTCCTAGATTGTTTGTGGCCGGAAATGACGCGGGAAAAAGTTGGTCGCTGTATTGAGAAATTTTCTACTATTAAGCGAAATTTTGGTGCTTAGCGGAGCGTTGCACTCACTATTCCGATGGCAAGACAGACCGCTTCCTGGCTTCGAAGCACTGTCTGAGTAAGTTCGTATAATTTTATTTTGTGTGTGCCAAGCAATGTGAGCTCTTCGGTGGTAAATCCACCTTCTGGGCCTATAAAAATCTTTGTTTCAGCCGGTTTTTTTGCTGATAGGTCTTCAATGAGGGTGCTGATTGGGTGGCCACAATCAGCTTCAAAACCGATGGTATAGGCATGCGGCCACAGAGTTGTTGCAGCAGACAGTACTTTTGGATCAAATAATGTTGGTATGTGACGGTTTTTTGATTGCTCACAGGCGGCAATGATTACGCCTTGGAGGCGTTCCAATTCTCGCTCGTGAAGCCAGTTCTTTCTGCTTTTTGTCGTGATAAGTGGCACTATATGGGTGGCACCGGTTACGGTAGCATGGTGTACGGCTTCCTCAAACGACTCTTTTTTGAGTAGGCCGATTGCGGCAACAATAGTATGAGTAGGTTTTTCAATTTTTTCGATTGCGGTGACAGTGCCGCAGATGGTGTCCTTTGATCGTGCAGATGGGGTCAATTCTATGGTGAGTACTTGCTCGGCCGAAAAGAGCTGTACCATTTCTCCTGCATGAAGCCGCAATACAGTATTCAATCGATGAGCAAGTTCTTTAGAAGTGATGATGAGTTGGTCGCCCGTCGGTATCCTTTTTTTTTGGCATTAGGTTGCCGATATAGAGGTAAAAAAGGTGGCTTTGTGATGAGTGCATGGTCACGACGGATTTGATTATCGTTGAGCAGGGCTTGGGTGAACAGAACTTGATTCAGTGCCGGCTTGCGCATTTTCCGTACGATTGGCAGCGCTTTTGCTCTTCATCTTTTTTATGCCATACAGTAAGGCAATGGCAGCGGCGACACTTGCGGTAGTGCCATAAATAGCTTTCTTGTGTTCGCCAAGATCACGAAGGAGTGGGCGGACTTTTGCGTTATAGCCTATTTTCATCATCATTTTTGTTGCTTCATAGCGTTTTGCCATGCGTGCCCAAAATTTGAGTTCTTCTTCTGGTTCATCATCTTCTTCATCATCGTCGTCTGAGTCATCAAAAGACCATTGCGATGGAGAGCTGGTGACAGAAGGGGCAGTGGATTGCGTTGTTTTCTCAATTTCTTGTTCTCCTTGAGCAAGAGGGCTTGCAAAGATTGAGGGAGCACTGGTTAGTAGGGCGACAACGATAAAAACGACGCAGCTGAGGCGTTTCATAGGAAGTCTTTCATTTGAGTTTGTTGATTGTATAGTCTTAAGTATAGAATTACTATAGCAAAAATAGGCAGGAAGGCAAAAGCTTCTACTATAAGAAGTATACAGAAATCAGAAAAGAGGGCGTTATGAAGTGTAGAAACATCGTATTAATAAGCTTTTTTGCCCTCTTGACAGGGAGTGGCTGCCTTGGGCGAACTGGTAACGTTATTGACCAGACGCCTGTAGCAGACACTTTTACGCCGATGCCGGTAGCCGTTGGGTTTGCCAAACCTTTAGGACCAGGTACTATGGCCAAGCCAGCAAGCTTTTTTGCCTCAGTTGATCCCATTGTTAGATACAGCACCCTGGTTAAAAAGGGAGACGTACAGAAAGAGCAAAAAAAACTACACGATATCGTGGACGATCAGCTGGATGCTGTTCTAGCCACGCAAGATGCGGGTGTGCCGGGGGCTGCTCCAAAATCACGTATTATTCATAATGCGTGTCATATGTATCTAAAGTCGGTTGATGTGGTGGCGGATGCTCAGGAGAGTTTCGTAGAACTTTCTCGAAAGTATCAAACTGATCGCGAAACTTATTTTAAAAAAAATCCTGATAAGGCGGCAACATTCTTAGCTGCAGAAGCAGCGGCAAAGGGTGATAGCACTAAGCTTTCTGCCTTCCAATCAGCTTTAAAGGGAGCAAATTTAATCAATGAGTGGAAACGGCAGCAGGCTGCAAACGCTGCCCTCAATTCTGCAAAGAGCAATCAAGGCGCGTTATGGGTTGAACTGCAGGGAAGGAGTACTGCTGGTGTAAATATGCAAGCGGTCATAACTGCCTATACAGCGATACGCAAGCGGATTGATACAGACGCGGCGGTGCGTGTTAAGGTTATCGCAGATTGCACAGCGGCAGGCAGGCCGGTGCCGGTCCCTGCGGTAATTGATCCGACGACCGGGTTACCGGTGGGTACACTTAATCCTGTTGGGTAAGGAGTTCTTTGTTATTGCTTTGATGTAAGCGGAAGTAATTTCACGATCATGCTCTTAAGCTCTTGTATTTTTACATTCATAGGATCGCGCTTAAGCGCTTCTTCGACTGCCTGAGCGGCGAAATGGTATTGCTTGCAAGTGAGATGAGCGAGTGCTTTATTATGGAAATATCGTGGCGTAGTGTTTGGGTGAGTGGCTAGGAGTTGCTCTGCTTTTGCATGGTTTCCCGTTTTGATGGCAAGTGCTGCCATCGCATTGGCTACTTCCATATCGCTTGGCATCAATCTGAGATACTGTTCATATAAAGAGAGCGCCCTGGGGTAGTTCTCTTTTTTTTCTGCAATGATTGCGAGGAGTTGTAGCGGTTTTGCGCTAGTAGGGTTTTTCTGCAGGCTAGTCTTACATTCCTGTTTGGCGGTGGCAAGGTTGTTTTGCGCGAATGCTATTTTCGCTTTTAAAAAGTGGAAAAGATACTGCTTGCTGCTCCGTTCTGGTTTTGAAAGGATGGTATCGATGAGGCTGAGTGCTTTGTTATTTTGATCGGTTTTCATGTAGGCAAGGACAGTGAAATAATCAAAGCGGTCATCGTGTGGGTAACGTGCGATTAATTGCTTAAGTATATTGAGCGCGGCATCAGTCTGATGAAGGAAAAGATGCGCTTGCGCAGTAATGAAGCCGATTTCTTTATCATATGGGTTGGCAAGATCGAGTACAAGACCGTGCTTTGTAACATCTTCAAATTTGCCCCGATCAAAAGCAAGTTTGAGGGTGGCAAGTGCAAAAGAATGATTTCCTTGCGGAAGTATCTTTTCGAGTTGGGTGTATGTTTGCGCTGCCTGGCTATTGTGTCCTGTGGCCTGCTCGTACACTCCTTTGAGAGCCAAAAAATAACAATGTTCAAATTGATCAATTTCTTGCTCGATAACCGCAATTGTGCTGTGTAGAGTGGTGCCTAGTGTTAGCATAAGGCAGACATATAAAGATAGCTTGTGTGTCATCATGTGCGTGTGCGCTCCTTGCAGGTAGCATAGAACTCTGCAAGCGCGTCACGCAATTCTTTGTTGGTAATTGTTGTTAAATGCTTTGACTCTGCGGCCGAGAGTGGCTTTCGTGCTTCCTGTATGATGGGGGCAGTCATAACTTTTTTGGCGCTTTGATCGACGTGGGGATCGCGCTTGATAAGCGTGCGAAAATGAATGGTTGTGATCGCTTCGTGGCCAATTGATTCGTTTATTTTACTGCGAATAAGATCGGTCAGCATTAGGAGCTCCTGGGCAAGGCCGGGGTGTGCTACAGCCAGAACGACCGCATGGTCGTCTACACGTTGGAGCACTACTTTTCGAGAGAGTGGGCCAAGGATGAGATGCCATTCTCTGAGTATCTTGAGTTTCCACGATTGTTCTTGCGGCAGAATTTTGTGAAGATGTGAAAGAATGTGCTGAGTCATAATCTTTTCAAGGGTAAATAGTGAGGTAAGAGTATAGCACTAAACGTGGAGTTGTATATTGAGTTGACACTTTTTTGTTCTTGGTGGACAATGCACCCGGAATGTTACCAAGCCAAGAAAGGAAGCATAGGTATGAATACAAAACTTATTACGCTCAGTTTTCTCTGCTGTATTGCGAGCAACGCGATGCCGGAGACTCCGGCGACGGAGAATGTAGCGAGTGCGTTACATGCAGAATTAGATCGTATTGAATCTGAGTGTGCAAAAGTAGCTCCTCAACCAACACCTCTTGTTGATAGTTCCAAAGCTAATGGTCCTGCCTTTGTGTTTAAAGGTGCTCGCGATCTTGAAATGAGCCTTGATGGATCAGCTAAAACAGAATATGTTCGTTCTTGGAACACTGCGACCTTAAACAGTGCCGGTGGTATTGATCGCGCTGCGTCTTATAACGCCAACGTTGAGTTGGGTACGAATGTCGCATATGGTAAGGAAAAATACGGCAAAGCGGCATTGCGTTTTTTCTTGCGTTCACGTCTTCAATATCAAGCTGGCCGGTTTGATAAGGTCTTAGTCACCAACCCGTCTACTGTGAAAATTAACAATGCTGTTTTACCCGTTCCTGGCGCAAGCTTGAACGCAACAGTGCCATGGTACAAGCATGCGGGCGCTGAATTGTATTTGAATTCTTTGTTTGATCACGAGGTAGCGACAGACCATTTTGTAAAAGTGGGTTTGTTTGAATATGAAGTGAGTCGTGGGATTGCGTATGGTTCTGGTTATGGTACGGCTAAGGATTACCTTGGCATTTATAGTGGCAGCCAAAACTTCTCGCCTTTTGGTATTTTGCTTTCAGGCGAAATGATTAAAGATCGTTTGGGATATGAATTCTACTTTGCGCGCTTGGAAGAAAAATCTGCTGATTATAAGCAAACGAGCGCCTACACAAAGAAACACATTGTTGGCGAACGTGCGGCTGGCCGTGCCGGCTCTGGCAACTGCAATGACGTTTTTGCCGGTACCTTGAAAAGCAAGCATGGCTCGGATCGTTTTGGTGATTTGAAGTCGAATCTCTTTATTGTGTTTAATAATGCAGTTGACCAGCAAATTGAGTTTGCAAATGACTCTCAAAGCAAATTGGTAACTGTTGGTAGCAGTCTTGAGTATGAGAAGGGTAATTTTGAGCTTGGCCTTGAAATTGCACGTAACCTTGGTACCGAATATGTGTACAATATTGACCGCAATGCGATCACGTTGATTCGCGGATTTCCAGGGGCCGAACATGATGTTATTTCAGCATACAGCAAGGTTGCGTTGAGTTCTGCGACGGACTCGTTTCGTAATACGTCTACTGCGCCGGTGGTGAATACCATCAAGACTGCCGTTGATGCGTACAGTGGTAACGAGAATAGCTCCATTCTTGCTTCCGGGCTTACCAGTACTAGTTTGACCTCAGAAGTTGAAGACTATGTATTGCGAAACGCTTCGGATCGCTATCGTCGTGCATATACTAACAAGTATATTGGCTGGATGGCTGTGGCTGACGCTTCTTACAATTGGAAGCCAGCAAATATGAAGATTAGCGTTGCAGCTGGTCATGCGTCTGGCGATGAGAATCCTCATACCACGAGAAAAGACAGCGAGACAACTAAAGAGTATGATTATAGTGGCTTTGTTGGTATTAACGAAAACTACCCTGGCAAGCGTGTTAAGAGTATTTTGGCTCTTGATGCTCGCAAGTTACAAACGCCGTTGACAAACCAAGCTGGCGAAATGCAGTATTTTGATAATTCATTCACCGATATGACGTTTGTCGGTACTGGTATTGTATGGCGGCTACCAAAGCGTGATCTTGAGTGTACCGCCAATGCTTTGGCATACTGGAAGGATCAACGCAGCTGGAGTTACGTCTATACCGTGTCTACTGACGGTTATGGCAGTACTCCTGCGCGTCGCTACTACGGTCTTGAATTGAACTCGACTTTTGTACTGAAATTGCTTCCTGGCTTAAGTTTGAACGGTAGCGCTGCGGTTCTTATTCCTGGTGGTTTCTACTACGATGTTAAAGGCTTGCCGGTTGGTTCAGGTGTTATTGATACTGCTCAAACAGTCCAAAGTGAAGATCAAGCCAACAATACTGGCGTTGCGCCGGCGGTTGGCCGATTGGGTACTGATCCGCAAGTTGCCTTGAGCCTTGCGCTCCAATATAAGTTCTAAATAAACTTGCGTCTGAGTCCCTAAACTTTTTGATGTAGAGGAGAGGTCGCTGTGTGATAAACACATGGCGACCTTCTTTTTTGTGGCAAAAGCTGCTAGCATGGGCGCTCATTTGCTAAGCACCGCTTTTTTAAGAGGATTTTC
>JAUPVI010000001.1:10741-12081 GCA_030917105.1 Candidatus Babelota bacterium | reverse complement strand
CACACACTCTTGCCAAGATCTCTCGAAGGCACTTATTGGTACTACCGTCACTGTTAATGGCTGGGTGAATCGTCGACGTGACCATGGCGGTGTTATTTTTATTGATGCTCGCGATCGTAGCGGACTGGTGCAATTGGTGTTCAACCCAGTTGTGGGCTCTGAGGCTGTAATGAACCTCGCTCATACTTTGCGAAATGAGTTTGTTATTGCGGCTACCGGAACCGTTATAGCGCGGGCACCGGAAGCAGTAAATGATCGTATTGCCACAGGAGCTATTGAGGTTGTGGTAACTACTTTGACTATTCTGAATAGCTCTAAACCGTTGCCGTTTCAGCTTGATGAAGCGGAGCAGGTTGACGAAGAGCTTCGCCTTAAGTACCGCTATATTGATATGCGTCGCGAAAAAATGCAGCGTTTTATGCGCCTTCGACACGAAGTAGTTTTTGCTATGCGCGAAGCACTTGATAAACAAGGTTTCTATGAAATTGAGACTCCAATTTTGTCCAAAAGCACTCCAGAGGGCGCGCGGGACTTTTTAGTCCCGTCTCGGCTGCAACCGGGGCATTTTTATGCACTTCCTCAGTCGCCACAGCTTTACAAGCAACTGCTTATGATGAGTGGTATGGAGAAGTATTTTCAGATTGCCCGCTGTTTCCGTGACGAGGATATGCGTGCCAACCGCCAACTTGAGTTCACTCAAATTGATCTTGAAATGTCCTTCGTGGATGAGCAAGCAGTGCAAGGCTTTGTGGAAGAGATGGTCCGCCACGTGTTCAAAAAAGTGTTTAATTTGAGCCTACCGGAGAAATTTGAAGTTCATACCTTTAAAGAGATGTTTGCGTTGTACGGAAGCGATAAGCCAGACCGCCGATTTGAGCTTTTAATTAATGATTTGACCTTGCTGTTCGCCGATACTCAGCTTGGCTTTTTAAAGGGTGCCCTGGCTGCTGGTGGAAAAATCGGTGCGTTATGCGTAGAAGGCCACGACTTTAGCCGTTCTGAGCTAGAGAAGGTGGTTGGCATGACGATTAAAGACTTTGGCGCAAAAGGCCTGCTGTATATACGTTTTAACGCAGATGGCTCCTCTGATTCGCCAGTGGCAAAATTCTTGCCGGCCGACTTTTTCGTACAAGCTCAAGCAATGATACCAGGGCTTACTACAAAACATACACTCTTTATCGTGGCTGGTAATTATAAAGATTCATGGACTAGCTTGGGGCGGCTGCGGCTCTACTTAGGGCAGTATCTTTCGCTTATTGCTAAAGATATGCATGACCTCTTTTGGATTACTGACTTTCCATTATTTGAGTGGGACGCTGAGCAAAAACGTTATTTTGCAA
>JAUPVI010000001.1:0-10731 GCA_030917105.1 Candidatus Babelota bacterium | reverse complement strand
GCTGGGAACAGCTTGAGCCCGGTGATATGACCGCTCGGGCTTATGACCTGGTGTATAATGGCGAAGAACTTGGTGGTGGATCGATTCGTATTCATGACAGTGCTGTGCAATCAAAAGTTTTTGATCTTTTGGGAATATCGCCAGAAGAAGCGCAGCAAAAGTTTGGCTTCTTGCTTGAAGCTCAACAATTGGGCTGTCCACCGCATGGTGGTTTGGCTCTTGGCCTGGATCGTTTGGTAATGCTTTTGGTGGGCGCAAGCTCAATTCGTGAGGTTATTGCTTTTCCAAAGATGCATGCCGGAACCTGTCCTCTTATGGAGGCGCCGTGTACGGTTGATGCACGTCAGCTCAAAGAGGTGCATATCCAAACCAGACTTTTGGGGCGCACAGACAAGGGCGAGTAATCGTTTCTGTAACGTCGGTAGTTATCGATATAAACCCTGCCTTTTCCTTTTTTAATTGACTTGTTGAAAACCGTTTCATCATTCTAAGGCGAGGGTATGCCTGCACGATTAGCGGGCGCAATGAGGAGGGAATATGAAACGTTTTTTATTGATTTTAACGCTGTTTGGTATCGATGGATTTGTGTTTGCGTCCAAAGAACCGGATTCGGTGGCCGCTAACGCCATGGATGCTGAAACGGTGCAGTTACGGACCTTTGCAAAGTATGCGGCGGTTTTTCGATTATTGCCGGCTCGTGTTTCGCAGATGCTACAGGTGGTAAATGCTTATCCGGTTAATAACGTAGCGCGTCGTCTCGACTTACTGCAAATTGCGATTCAGCGATTACATGATAAGTATCGTACTATGCAGCAGCTTCACGACCGAGTGTTGGAACTTCAAGGGCAGTCCGATTCTTCTCGCCGAGCCGGAGTGCACGCCCGTTGCAGTGTTTTGCTTGTGTCTATTAAAAAGTATCAGATAACGTTGGTTTCCATTCTGAGTGTTTTGGATGCTGAATTTGTGCGTTTTGCTAAAACAGTGCATGACCAAAAAAATGAAGGATCAACCACGCGTGATGCAGCGTTCATGGCCGCCAAATCTTCTTTGAGCCCAACAAAAATGGATGTGCTGATCTCGATGCTGGTTTCTGGTTCTTCTAGTCCGTCAGAAGAGGTTGCTGGATCGGTTGTCCAAGAGATTCGTCAGCTTCGCGATGAAGTTTCGCAGTTGAGTGCTCAGTTGCAGTCAAAAGCCCTCATTGAGGGTGGTAATGTTAAGAATGATAAAGTTTTTAATCAGAATATTCAGATCCTAACAGAGGAAAGTGCTCGTGTGTCTGCTGAAGCAAAAGCTGACTTTGCATTTGTGATTGATGAAAATATCACGCCTGCGCCTGAGCCGAAGGCCGCCTCATTAAAAACGCGACGTGTTTCGGCGAAGACACTTCAGGGCCGTGCAATAGCATTTCATGATCGTATGATTAATGCTGTATATAGTAGTTATGGCTGGGTAAAGGCAAAAATGGTGGAAACTGGCGAGACGATAGGGGCTGGCTGGGATCGTGTAATGGCATTACCGATTTTGTGTGATATTCATGATTTTGCCTCAAGTGTGGTCGGTCGGGTTTTCAATGATACACACAAAGCTGCAAAGCACGTAGAGCATCGCATGAAAGAGGTTAAAGACGCGACCCCTGGAGGAGTAAGTTTGATAAAAGAAACAGCGTGCGGATTCATGGACTGGATAGTTGAATCATGGATTCGGGTTGGGCAGTATATGCTGTCGCTTCTAGACTCTGTTGGTGATTACTGGCATGTTGTGCACGAAAAAGCTCAGGAATTTGATGAAGGCATGCGTGATGTTGCGTGCCAGGTGTGTGACTGGTTTGTGCAGGGCTGGCATGGCCTTGTGAGTGCAACTCTTGCTATGAAATTACGTATTTTTGGTGAAATAGTGACTCCGGTGGTTGGTGTTGGCTCGTCGCATGATATTGAAAAAGATATCCAAACAGCGCCACAATCGATTACAGACCGCTTGATTTCAGGGGTCGGACAGGCTGTTGAGGCGGGCAGGGTGGCGGCGAAATCAGCGCTTGTTGCGGTAACTAGTTGGAAGGAAAGAATCTGGTCGACAGCGCATGGAGCAGAAAACGAAGAACATTTGCATGAAAGAGATATGTATTTGCACAAGGGAATCGAAGAAGAAAAAATTGTACTGCCTTCTTGGACTGAGCAATTGTATGAGGCAAAAGCTGTAGCAAGTGCCCGATTGCACGAATGTGTGGTGCAAGCTAAAGTAATTGTCGGCAGAGTGCGCGATAAAATGTATGCTTTAATTGGTAAGGCACCTGCAGCTGAAAAAGCAGTAGAGACAAAGTAAAGGTTATATGGATCGATTATATGCCCCGTGGCGTTCTTCTTATATTAAAAAAGATAAAAGCAGTGATGATCAGTGTCCCTTCTGCGAAGCAGCAGCAAGTAATGATGATGCCAAGCACCACGTTTTAGAGCGTGACGGCAGCCTTTTGGTGCTATTAAATCGCTTCCCTTATAACTCTGGGCATCTTCTTATTGTGCCAACAGCACATGTGTCAGATCTTGAGTTGGTTGCTCGAACCGTTCGAGCTGGCATGATGGAAGCTACTGCAAAGTGGTGTGCGATTGTCAAAAAAACTTTCAAATGTCATGGTTTTAACATTGGATTTAACGTCGGTGAGGTCAGTGGGGGGAGTATTCCTGGTCATTTGCACCTTCATGTTGTTCCTCGGTGGCAGGGGGATACCAATTTCTTGGTTACTATCGGCGAGACGAAGCTTATATCTAGCGATCTTAATGAGATTTACCAGCAGCTCTTGGCGGCGGCAGCTGAAAAGTGACGCTTAAAGCTGTGTTGACAGAGTAGCCTTGTATTGCACCTGACCGAGTTTTTGTTATACTCGGCCACTGTAACGAAATAGAGTTAGAGTCACGCGCTGATAAAAAAGCGCGTGACTTTGTTTTTTATACCACAATGAAAAAGGAGAATGGTGATGATGCCATGGGCGTTGGTTGCCGGAGCTGCCGGTGGTTTATTGACCGGCTGGTGGGGGAATGAAACGGTCATGATGCTGGCTGGTCACACCGCAACGATTATTAAAAATTTATTGGAGCTGGTCAGCTTGCCGGTTATCTTTTTATCGATAGTTTCTTCTCTTGCAGGGATGGAAAGTAGCCGTGAGGCGAGCCTTATTGGTGGCCTGGTGTTGCGTTACACCATTTTAACAACAGCGCTTGCCGCCCTTGTGGGCCTAGTGCTCTTTTTTGTTTTTGACCCGGTTGGCACCGTTACTTTTGGTGCGGTGACTGCTTCCGCGGGCTCTCATACTGCCTCATATAGTGATTTTTTACTTGGCATGTTTCCTTCAAATTTGGTCCAAACGTTTAGTGGTCAAGGAAGTGTGATGGCAGTGGTTTTTGTGGGCTTGCTTTTTGGCGCCGCAATTCTCCATCTCAAAGATAAAGAACGTATCTTGTTGCGTGATGGGTTTTCTGCCTTATTTAATATGATGATTGCCGTAACGCGCTTTATATTGTGGTGCATGCCGGTAGCTGTTTGGGCCTTTACTGCTTTGTTTATGTACAGTATGCATGAAAATGAAGCGCAATTGGCGCAGATTGGTTGGTACGTGGTGACCGTGTTAATGGCTAATGTGGTGCAAGGTATGATTATTCTACCATTATTCGCCTGGGCTAAGGGTTTGTCACCGCGGCGTCTTTTCGTTGCCTTCCGTCCTGCTCTGACCCTTGCATTCGTGTCAAAATCATCCAACATGACCTTGCCGGTAACGCTGGAGTGCGCACAGAACAACGCAGGTATCTCAGAGCGTGTAGCGCGATTTTGTCTGCCATTATGTGCAACAGTGAATATGAATGGCTGTGCGGCTTTTATTCTTATAACGCTGATGTTTGTAGCCGCTTCGAGTGGTGTGGCGATTGGCTTGTATGATATCGGTGCCTGGGTATTGCTTGCAACCGCGGCAGCGGTGGGTAACGCTGGTGTCCCGATGGGCTGCTTCTTTTTGACGAGTGCGTTCTTGGTTCATTTGCACTTGCCGCTCGACATTATGGGCATTATTTTGCCAGTGTACGCGCTTCTTGATATGGTCGAAACCGCACTGAACGTCTGGTCTGATGCCTGCGTAACGGCGGTCGTTGACCGCGATCTCTCTCATCATTAAAAAAGGGTATTGTGTGAAAAGCATCCGTACTATTGGGCTTTGGTCGGCCGTCTTAATAAACATTAACGTTATTGTGGGAAGTGGTATTTTTGTAAACCTCCACCCGCTTACCGCAGCACTCGGCTCGGGAAGTTTTGTGGTATATCTGATAGCGGCTCTTTTTTTACTGCCGGTCGTAACAGTGCTTGCTTTGTTAGCGCGGCAACACCCGGAGAGTGGTGGTTTGTATGTATATACAAAAACGTATCTGAATCCATTTGTTGGGTTCTTGGGCGGCTGGGCGTATTTTGTGGGCAAAGCTATTTCAGCTGGATTTATGGCAAGCATGCTGATGCTGGTGGCAAAAGAGGCGCTGCCTGTACTCCATGCGGTGCCGCATATTTTACTGGTGGCAGGGCTTTTGTTGTTTTTGGTTGGTGCCAATGTGATAGGGGCTTCGTTACAGGGACGTGTGCAATGGGCCTTTGTTGCGGCCAAAGTTATTCCAGTTGCGAGCGTGGTCGCTTTGCTTGTTTGGCGCGGCCCGCAAGTTCCGGTTTCTTTTGATTTTGTCACCGGTGATTCGCTTGCTGCGGTGGTGCCAATTGCTGTGTTTGCTATGGTTGGATTTGAAGTTACGAGTACAATCGCTCATCTTTTTGTGCGGCCTGAATACACTATTATACGAGCATTTATTATTGGTTTTCTAGCGGTTACGGCACTCCTGTCTCTTTTTCAGGGAGCAGTCTCTTTGCTGTTGCCGGCAAGTGCGTTAGCTATTGGGCTTCCAGCCGCGCAGCTTTCAAGCGTTGCGGCCGCCTACTTGCCAACCTTTGCTTCATTTTCTTGGCTCATGACCATCTGCGTGTATCTTTCAATGCTTGGGGGAACCTTTGGCATATTAACGAGTAATTGTTGGAATATGCATCGCCTTGCGGCGCAGGGCCATGTGCCCGGTGGCCGCTGGCTTACCAAGTTGACAGCTGGCCAAGTGCCATGGGTGAGTTTGCTGGTCGAAGTAGGCATTTGTGTTCTTGGGGTAGCGATTTCGAGCAAACAAATTCCGCTGCAAAAAATGTCAGTGCTCGGGGTTGTTTTTGCTTTCTTCTGTGCCATGCTTGCTGCCTGGTTCGCGCGTAATGCGCAGGGTGGTCGCTTGATTCATCCGGTGGTCGTGGGCGCGGCATTGTGCAGTACGCTGGGGCTTTTTTGCATTACGCTCTACCATATTTATTTATACGGTATTTCAGTGCCGTATCTCTGCTTGTTTGGCGGAGGAATTGCGGTGGCTCTGCTCCATGGATGGTGTTCTAAGCATCGTGAGAATTGTTAATTGAGGAGGAAAAGGCATGGTAACTGTTGATACGGCCGCTGCGTTTACAACGTTGGAAAATGAATATACGCCGCAGTATTGTTTGCAGCTTGAAGCAGCATACGGGCCCGGGATGATGTCTGAAGGCGGCGCTGCTGGAATAGAACAAATATTTGGTGATGTGCCATTGCATGGCAAACGGTTACTTGATATTGGTGCTGGTCTTGGAGGTGCAGCCTGCTATTTAGCGGCCAAGTATCAGGCGCGGGTCACGGGGCTTGAAGTTAACTCTTGGATGGTTTCTGAGGCTACTAAGCGAATTCCCCAAGAGCTAAAAAATGCTGTCGATTTTGTTTTAAGTACCAGCAATAGCAATTGGCCGATGGCTTCACAGAGTTTTGACATTATTTATAGCAAGGGAGTCCTCACGCATGTCTCCGATAAAAATGAGCTTTTCGTGGAATGTCGTCGATTGCTAAAGGCGGATGGATTGTTAATTATTACTGACTGGTTGAGTAGTGAAAGCAAGAAGTGGGGGCCCAATGTAGCTCGGCTGGTTGAATTAGAGAAGTTGTCTCTTTTTGCGGAAAGTGAAAGTGGTTATTGCGCGACACTTGAGCGTAATGGTTTTTCGGTACTGAGTGTGCGCGATGATAGTGGTTCTTGCATTGAATGGAATCGGCAGATTATTGCACGATTACAGGACCCGGCCCTTCGCGAAAGTCATTTAAAGGTTATGACAGAGTTAGAACGAGTGGCAGCAATTGAAGGATACGAAGCGATTATTCATGCGATGGAACAAGGCGAGGCACGCATGGTTAATCTTGTGGCGAAGGTTAAAGATCGAGGGGGACCAAGTCCTTTTTAATAAGGTTGCGAAATTCTTCAGAGCAGCGGTTCCAGTCAATTATATCGACTTTATAAGGAAGGTTTGAGTTTTCGAATGCTTCTTTTATATCGCCGATGACCATTCGAGGAATTGGGTTTAGAGTACACAGGTCTAGATCGGAAAATCTTTTCTGGTCGCCTCGGGATCGTGAGCCAAATGCGTGAAAAGCATATTCTTTGTATGGTGTTAAGATTTGGGCAATAATCTTATAGTGTCGCTCTTCAATGTGAAGCATTTTGAATTCGCTTTGTTGCCTTGTTGATAAATGCCTCAAGTTCTACGGAGAATCGAGGGAAAATCTCTATGATTTCCTCTGCTACTTCTTCGTCATAGGTGTGACTGGTTAAATTTCGTTGCTCCAAGAAGACGAACCAAATTTCAGGCTCATCGATGAGCCCAGCTAGTGCGGCTGTGCGAAATATTTCTTTCATGCCAAAGATTGGCTTGCCGTTGCTATCTTCAATGATTCGTTTCATGCCTTTCCATGCGAGCTCAAAGGAATATTCGAATGCCTGTATGGCGCCGGCTTTGTTCTGATCGGTATCCAGATTTTGGCGATAAGCCTCAAAATTTTTCTGAGCTTTTAAGAGGGCGGTAAGAGATGTAGAGTGCGTTTCCATGTGCAAAGCCTACATTGTTGAGGTGATTTTTTAAAGACATTTCCCAAGACTACATAAACGGACCACGTGTAAGCTGGATTCTGTACGACTTGCGTCGTGATAGCCATCTATCTTCGCGACAAACCCGTCAACTCTGCATCGATACAGCGTAACGTTGACCTATTTTGTCTTGCTCCAAATGGGGTTTGCCCCACGCCGACATTGCTGCCGACATGCGTGCGCTCTTACCGCACGGTTTCACCATTTCCGCTCACCTTGCGGCGAGTGGTTGTTTTGTTTCTGTTGCACTTTCCATGAACTTGCGCCCTCCGCACTTGCTAGCCACGCCATAGTCACAGAATTGCCCGTGAGGGCGATGATGTGCGACGGCGGGAAGCTAATGCGGCATTTTTCGATGAGGAGTCCAGACTTTCCTCACATGCCAAAGCATGCGCGGCTATCCGGCAGACCGTTTATGTAGTGCCAACCAGTATAGCGGCAGGGGGTTTCCTGTCTAGGGCTGCTTTTTGTTGAAAAGGAATGACTTTATTACTACACTTCCCCCATTCATCGTTTTATACAAGGTTCAAAACCATGCGCATTCTCTCTGGTATTCAGCCCTCCGGGCAACTTCATTTAGGCAACTATTTTGGTGCCATTTACAACTGGGTACGGTTGCAAAATAAAGGGGAAGAGTGCTTCTTTTTTATTGCCGATCTTCATGCTCAGACAGTTCCGTATGACGCGGCGACGCGTCCTGGCATTATCCTTGAGTTGGCGGCGACGCTGATTGCCGCAGGTGTCGATCCAAAAAAATCAACGCTGTTTGTTCAGTCTCAAGTGCCGGCACACACACAACTTTCATGGATATTATCCTGCCTTGCCCCCTTTGGTGAGCTTGAGCGTATGGTTCAATTCAAAGAAAAGTCTGATGCTAACCCGCAGGCAGTAAATGTGGGGCTGTTTACGTACCCCATTTTGCAAGCAGCTGATGTGTTGCTATACCGTCCGGATATGGTTCCGGTTGGCATAGATCAGGCACAGCATCTTGAATTGACGCGTACCTTAGCGCATAAGTTTAACAATCGTTTTTGTCCGGCCGATGAGCCGTTGTTTAAAGAACCGCAAACACTTCATTCGACCACAATCAAAGTGTTGGGGCTTGATGGCCAGCGTAAAATGAGCAAGAGCTTTAATAACTATATTGGCTTGGTAGAGTCTGAGGAGGCCATTTGGGAAAAGCTGCGGCACGCGGCGACTGATCCGGCGCGCGTACGGCGTGCTGACCCCGGCAATCCAGATATTTGTAATGTCTTTGCATGGCACAAATTGTTTTCGCCAGTGGAAGTACAGGGAGAGCGTGCAGAAGGGTGTCGCACCGCTAGGATTGGCTGCATTGATTGCAAGAAAACCTTGTTCACGCATATGAATGCCATTTTGGCTCCTATACGTGAGCGCTATCATGAACTCATGCGTCAGCCAGATGATATTCGTCAGGTGCTTGAAGAAGGGGCAATTCGTGCTCGAAAAGAGTCAGCGGCCACGATGGAAAAGGTTTATAATCTCGTAGGAGCTTTATAAAACAAAAGAGGCGCGTGTTGTTTAGGCGCGCGCCTCTTTCTCAAAACAAGAAGGAATTCTACTTATTTCTTTTTAGCAGCTCTCTTGCGAGCACCACCGCGCTTAACTGCGCGTTTAGCACTAGTTTTGCGAGTGCTTGCTTTGCGACGGACAGCCTTTTTAGCAGTTGCTTTCTTAGCGACTTTACGTGTTGTCGCTTTCTTGCCAGCTACTTTTTTGCGGCTTGTTTTTCTTTTAGGAGCAGCTTTCTTAGCAGCAGCTTTCTTTTTAGGAGCAGCTTTTTTCGCCGCTACTTTTCTTTTAGGGGCAGCTTTTTTTGCGGCTTTCTTCTTAGGAGCAGCTTTCTTAGTAGTAGCAGCAGCGGCAGCAGGAGCAGCCTTCTTTACAGCAGCTTTCTTTTTAGGAGCGGCTTTTCTTTTAGGGGCAGCTTTTTTAACAGCAGCCTTCTTTTTAGGAGCAGCTTTTTTCTTGCTTGCAGCTTTTTTGCGCGTAGCTTTTTTAGCTGGAGCAGCTGGCGTGGCGGCAGATGATGCCCCCGCAGCGCTCAAGCTAACTGGGCCGTCTTGCATAGCGGCTTGCATAGCAACTTTATCTGAATCAAATTTAACCATTTCCCTATTCCTCTCTACAAATACTAACGTTAGGTTCTGTCGGTGCATACGATAGGGTCGTGCGCACGCGGTATATCTCTATACCAGAAAAAGTATAAATGTTTGGGAGCACTGAAAGTCAAATAGGCGGAAAAGGTGCGTAAAAAAAGTTGATACAGAGGTAAAATATTACGTCGCACTTAATTTGCGCCGTATTGCTTCCATACAACGACTGCAAGAAAATTTACAATCGATAGCGTGTCAAATCGTTTTCATAGTGCAAACAGCGAATCACACTTGGTGAGGAGTGCTAGTGGTACCGGTTGTTCTTTTCTTTCAAGGAGTGCAATCTCGGTATTTAAGGAGTAAATTTGAAGAGGCGCATAGAGGCTGATGAGCCCTGCGCCAGAGCCTATTGCTGTTGTTGCGCGAGTGGCAAGAGAAGCAAGCCCATTTTTTTTTGGTTCTTGGTTGTTGCGCGGTATAACTATTTTTTGCGGTGTGTTGTTCACGAGATTTGTGGTGGTAGTTTGCGTGGCACCTGCTCCCTCGAGGAGCGTAAGCCATATTTTCTTCATAGGGGCGTCTTTCTGTTTCTTTTTGTACTTGGAAAGGATGCTGTCACGTTGGGGGGGGCTGTCGAGGGGCTACAGGTACTTGCAGGGTATGGTATACTCTTTACTCCCTATTTTTATTTTTTGAGGTGCTATGTCTTCCGTTCTTCGTTTTTTGCAGACCAACGTGGTTACCAAGACGATTTTGTATTGGTATTTGCGGCTTTTATTTGGTACCTATCAGCTTGAAGTTATTGATTCCGCCGGTGATGGGCTGCCGATAAACGTCCGTCAGGGTATTTTTTACTTATGGCATGAGCATGCGATAAGCGGCCTTTACTTTCTTCACCGTGCCGGTGTGTATGGCCATTTGATTAGCGATGCTACGGTTGATGGATGTTTGGCTGGTTTTGTTGCCCGTAAGCTTGGGCTCCATGTGATGTATAGTACTGGAAAAATCTCCTTTATTAAGCGGGCCATTGAAGTGATCGATATGAATAAACGGATGTTTATTGTTGGGGATGGAACCCATGGGCCGGCGCATCAGCTGCAGCGTGAGATTCCGTATATGTGTGCACGGACCAATGTGCCTCTTGTGTATTTGGAATGTCGAGTGTCGGTAGCATTGTCCTTTGCAAAGCGCTGGGATCTACTCAAGTTGCCACTGCCATTTAGTAAAATAAATATTACCATTCACCCGCCGCGCCATTATACCTTTGACGAGAAGCATGAGGTTATTGAACTGGTTGGTAAAAAATAATGTACGTCGTTGTACGACTCTTAAAAGGATTCAAAGAACCACTCTATTATGAAGTTCCGCCGCATCTGGCCAGGCTGATTACCAAAGGAAGCATGGTCGATGTGCCATTGCGGACCCAGCAGCTTGCTGGGTTGGTGATCGAGGTTATGACCAATCGGCCAGCAGTGCGGTATGAGATTCGCACCCTCACGTCGGTTCATCAGTTTCCACAGGACTCTCATTTCTATTCTTTTATTGAAAAACTTGCCCAACTTTACTTTGTAGATTCGGCGCAGTTGTGTGCTCGCCTGCGTTCCTTTACTTTTTTT
>JAUPVI010000043.1 GCA_030917105.1 Candidatus Babelota bacterium | reverse complement strand
GCGGCAGGTTTGCCACAAAAAGAGCACAACGGCCGATAAGCTGCTCTGGTGTAAACGATTGGCCAACACCAGCCAAAATCTGACGATTGCCGTAACTACCTAAGTCAACTTGCATACACAACATCTTGTCTGATTTCTCCACACGAACACAAGAAACGATACGCCCTACCACCAACTCAACTTTAACAAGATCGTCAATAGTAATCAGGCCATCTTGCGCTAGTCCGCCTTCCTTTTTCGCCACATCGCTTAAAGTGGCAGCAACTTTGGGTGCGCTCACCACAGCAGGCTTTTCCGATACAGCTGCGATCTCGGCAACTACTTCAGTCGTCTTATACATATCTGGTAATTCCGGGCGCACAAACAATGGCTCACGTGGTACAAAATAGGTACATGGCACATTCCACGCACAGGCAAAAATTGTCTCTTTTTTTGCTATCAGCGTATGCCCTAGAGAAGCCAACAACTGCTTTGACTTATACGGCATAACCAGACTAATTAAGTGCCCAACAATATACAAACTTTGCGCAGCTGCAGCTAATATTTCTGCAAACTGAGCAGGATCTTCTTTCGCTTTTTTCCACGGCTCCATTTCATGGAAGTAAACATTTACTTTGGTAATAAAGGCCCACAAAGCACCATAGGCCTGCGACATCTGCAAACCATCCATAAGCACCTGAAACTCACCAAGCATTTCCATACACGCTTCACGCAAAGCCATACTTTGCTCTGACCATTTTTTTTGCGGCACAATTTCTGTCGCACTATACTTCAGCGCCAGAGAAGCTGCCCGTTGCAACAGGTTACCAAGATTGTTTGCCAAATCACTTTCAATACGACTGACAATATCAGGAATACTAATATTCCCATCATGATTAGTTGGCATATGCCGGACTAAATAAAAGCGAATTTGATCAACACCAAACTGATCTGCAAGCTCGACTGGATCAAGTGCATTCCCTTTTGACTTTGACATTTTATAGTTATCAACAAGCAAATAACCATGCACCAACAACCGACGCGCCGGCTGCACACCAACCGCCATCAAAAAAGCAGGAAAATATACGGCATGAAACTTTACAATATCCTTTGCCATAACCTGCACATCGGCCGGCCAAAACTGCGCAAAACGAGTACCTGCGTCCGGGCCCGTGTGCAAGTAACCAAGGCCACTCACATAGTTCATGAGGGCATCCCCCCAGACATACACGGTATGTTCAGGATCACTCGGAAATGGAATACCCCACTCCACCGTACGACGCGAAATACTGAGATCTTTAAGCCCTCCTTTTACAAAGGACAAAATCTCATTAATGCGCTCTTTAGGATGAATAAAATTCGGGTTTTGCTCATAAAAAGCCAAAAGCCGCTCTTGATACGCAGACAGCTTGAAGAAGTAATTTTCTTCACTAATTTTTTGCAAGCCGCGAGTGCAACTTGGGCACAAAGGCCCATCTTCGCCCGGCAACGCCTGCTCTTGTGTCACAAACGTTTCACATGGCACACAATACAAACCTTCATAGCGAGCTTTGTAGATATCTCCCTTGGCGATCAACTGATCAATCCATCGGACTACCGTTTGCTTATGCGCTAATTCTGTCGTACGAATAAATCGATCGTACGATAATTCATAGCGCTGCCACACCGACTGGAATGCAGGGATCATTTGATCAACAAACTGCTGCGGTGCCATTTCGGCAGCAGCAGCTTGTTGCGCAATTTTCTGGCCATGCTCATCGGTACCGGTAAGGAAGTACACTTCCTTACCATTAAATCGTTGCCATCGCGCAAGCACGTCGGCAAGCAATGTTGAATACAAAGTACCAATGTGTGGCTTAGCGTTTACGTAGTAGATTGGTGTGGTGATATAAAAGGTTTTCTTTTGAGCGCTCATATGATTAATTTTCCTCTGAACTTGCCTTCTCTACCGCCTGCCGTCCCTCACGCAAATCAGGGATTTGCCACAAAGGTTTTAAAAAGCGGCTCCAACGGACAACATGCGTGAAAAACCCAACCGGATCTTTTAACAATGCGAACAGCCAAAATGGCTCTTCACTATCAAACGAGAACAATACGATACTTGCTCGGCCCAACAAATGCTCCTCATCTAAGAACATCCAAAACCGGCTATCACGGCTGTTACGACGCGAGTCCCCCTGTACCCAGTACTTACCTGCTGGCACTACAAATGGCCCAAACGCGTCAACATTGCGACGCATATGATCATGCGTGGGCTCAAATGCCGGCAACACGAACGGCTCTCCGCTCGCTGGATGACGCACCACTTCTTGTGGCAGCATGTGATAATACGGCTGCTGATCAAGCGGCAAGGAAGGATCATAGGTATACCGAACCTCATGTATGCGAGTGCGCAAAAACGATGGTAACAAAGCTCCCAAGAAAGAATCTGGCGCAAAGAATCCAGTTTCTTTCCGAAGATATAATAATGGGTAAGGATTTACGTAAACTTCATCGAGTTTTTCGCCATTGCGATATACAACGGTGCGGCCATTCTCTAGACGACCTTCAATCTTATCCCCTGGAACACCAATAACGCGCTTTACCCAATTGTCAGGCCCGCCCTTAAGCAAGCCACCCAAAAGCGGTATGCCGGCATATTTTTGCCAGAGCCGCTGTACAGTATTTTGACTGTACACAAATTCTGGGTCATTAAATATAACCAAGTCGCCATGTTTTGGCTTTTGCATAAAGTACACCATCTTATTTCCCCAGAGGCGATCACCAACCAAAATGTTTGGCTCAGCTGATCCTGTCGGAACATGATAAATACCAAAAATAAAAGTACGAATTACAAATGCCGCAAGGCCAGCAACAACAATTGCCTCAAGCCATACACGCCAAACCGGCTTTGTAAGTTGCACCAATTCATCGTAACAAGACCTCATTTGACGATATAAACGATCGACACGATCCGCATCATACTCAGATTGCGCAAGTAATGCATTCAGTGCAACGTGATACTCTTCTACTTGTGCCATAAGCGCTTCTATTTTAGCAGCAAGCTCCTTATTGGAGCCACTGTCTTTCCATGCAGCGATTTGCATAATCCATTCACGCCGCTTGACACCGTAAATTTGAAAGAAGCCTTTTACTTGCTCTGCATATTGTTTCTGCATATCTCACCATTATGTAAGGTTAAAAGAAATTGTGCTAAACCATGGCATGGTGCCATACTCGTTCAATTACGCTGCCAGGAATAGCATTGTGTAATGTATATAAGCGATTGAATAAGTTTAAATCTGGATACAAATAGGGATGACTGCGCACAGCCTCTGGCAACGCCTCACACGCCGCAGCATTAGCTGGCAAAAATTTATGATTTTCATAACACACAAGAGCGCCTTCTTTAGAAAGCATATACTCAATGACCGCATGCGCTTGCGCTACCTTTTTGCTCGTCGCCGATATCCCAAAGTTACCGATGTACATCATAGATCCTTTTTCAGGTATCACAAAATCTGCCCAGCTATTCTCTTCCCGCAAGTTGATCATGTAAGCGCCAGGAATAACAACGGCAGGACAAACTCCTGAAACCAAAAAGTACTGCAGGTTATTCGTATAACATTCAATCCAGGCTTTTTGCTCTTTGAGCAGTTTCACCACTGCATCTTCATGTTCTTGTAAGACCGTCGCCTCAACCGATCCATAGAGATGCAGCATAGCAAGCCACTCCGTTTCAAACGGATCTTCACCCAAACAAACTTTATCAACCGCCGCACCATACAATCGATCAGGAGAGATCAGCTTGTCATCACGATAAGTACCAAAAATGATATCCCATCCTATGTTGCCAGGCAGTGCACGAACCACGCGAGTGTCATAGCCAATACCAACCGGCGTCCAAGAAAAAGGAACCGTATACATATTTTCAGGATCATAGAACCGCCCCATTAAATAGGAGCACAAATCGGGAATAGAAGGTAATTTTTCTTTTGTCAGGGGCAACAATAAATTCTTTTCACGCAACACTTCGACCATCGAGTCGGTTGGCGCAACAATATCGATGCCGCTATCACGTGTAAACACCAACTTCGTAATAACTTCTTCAATTGCTTCAAAGTGCCGCACAACCACCGGAATGCCCGTTTGTGCTGTAAACTCTTCAAAGTCCTCTGTAGAAAGCATGTCACAATATGCATATATCGTAACCGCTTCGGTTTGCTCCTGCCGACCAAGCGCTAAAAACCCATAGAGAAGCCCACTTGCCAGAACCACGAGCAACAGGCGGATGCCATATTCCTGTAACGACCGAAAATTAATCACTGTGAACCACCTCGTCCAAGATGTTGAGGTATGCCAAGCAAACAACTGAAAGGCTGCTAATGAGAAGCATGCACGTTGAAAGAGCGTTAATACTTGGATCAATCAGGTTTTTAATCTGATTAAATACGTACACCGACAACGTTTCTACATGCGTTCCAGCACAAAAGAATGAAATAACAAAATCATCAAGAGAAAGAGTAAAGACAAGCAGCCCAGCAGCCATAAGTCCGGGTGTTAACAACGGTAAAACAACACGTCTCATCGTTTGCCATTGCGTTGCCCCAAGATCAAGCGATGCTTCTGTTAAGATTGGATCAATCTGATTAAAACGAGAGCTGACAATCGGAATCACAAATCCAAGGCCAAGCACCGTGTGCCCAACAATCAAGCTCTTATAACCGAGGGGCAGATTTAGAAGCGAAAACAAACAGAGCAATCCTATGCCAAGCACAATATCGGGAATCAGCACGTTTGTGTAAAAAACATTTAACCACCGCTCCCAGCGAAGCCATTTCGTAGAAATAACAGCACAAGTACCAAACACAAGACTCAAGATGGTCGAACTACAAGCAACAATAAGAGAAGCTCGCAACGCCGCCAAAATTTCTTGCGAATGAACCATGGCATGGTACCAACGGAAAGAAAAACCTTTCCAACCGCCGGCAAAATCACCGTCATTAAAAGAAAAAACAACCAAAATAATAATAGGAAGATAGAGAAATAAATAGACACAGCTCACCATCAGCGGATTAAGATACCGCCCAAATCGAGATCCTGAATAATACATAGTTACCCCTCCACCGTAAGCCGCTTTTGAACCTTGTCTACCATATACCACAGCGTAACCACAGCAAGTGGCACAAGGAATGAAATCATAACCACTGCAGCCCCAGAGTGCCAATCACGGAAAAGAATGAATTTTTCAAATACAATACGGCCCAAATACATTTCTTTTACCCCGCCCATAAGATCGGGAATCGCAAATTCGCCAAATGCTGGCACCATCACCAACGCAAGCCCAACTCGAATACCAGACATTGAAAGCGGCAATACAATGGTGGTAAATGTTTTCCATGGACTTGCTCCAAGGTCAGCAGCCGCTTCAAGCAACCGCTTATCCATTTTTTCAAGAACAGTATAGAGCGGCAATACCATAAACGGTAAGTAGCAGTACACCATCCCAAGAACGGTTGCACTATAGTTGTTAAGCAATGAAATAGGCTCACTCGTCCACCCAAGCGCATAGAAAAAACTGCTAAATAAGCCGCGCTTTTGCAACAAATAAAACCAAGAATAAATTTGAATAATAAAGCTGGTCCACGACGGCAATATCAAAAACACTAACAAAACCTGCTTGAGACGCTTTGATTTAAGCGCCAAGTAATAAGCCACCGGATAACCAATGAGCAAGCAAAATGCTCCGGTTATGCAAGCAAGTAATGCCGAATTCAACATCACCTTAAAATGCATGTATGAAAACAATGATAGGTAATGATCAAATGTTAAATGCCAGTCCCCTGCCGCAGTATCTGCCACAAGGCTGATGACCATAATAAACACAAGCGGTACCAACAAAAAGTAAGTTTGCCACAAAAAAGCCGGTAATCCTAAAACAAAAGGCCCCTGGTATTGCGCAAAATGCCGTACTTGATTCACGGTTCGCATCGTCACCCCCTAATAACGTAGAAGAACAGTGTTTTCTTTTTGGAAGTAGAGATACACCTCATCTCCCAGCTCAATCGATTTCTTTGGGAAATGGTGCTCATTTTGCTCGAACACCATGATACTCTGGCCATTAGCTAGCAATACTTTGTATTCAGTCGAACGACCATAATAAATCATGCTCGTCACACGACCCATTAGCTCATTCGAAAAACCGTCAAGTCGCTGCAAACTAATATCAATTTTTTCGGGGCGTATACTCAAGAAGAGCTGCATACCACTCACCAACCAATTAATTTCTGACGTAACGTTAAGCACAAACGTGCCCAAATCGTCAACTTCGATATGATACGCCTCACGCGACACTTTTACACGACCATCAAAAATATTGGTGCGCCCCACAAAATCAGCTACAAATCGGGAGTGTGGGAATTCATAAATATCCTCAGCGCTTCCCAATTGTTCAAGCTTCCCATACCGATTCATAATACCCATGGTATCAGCCACGGTAAGTGCCTCAAACTGGTCGTGAGTAACATAGACAAAAGTAGTGCGTAGTTTTTGCTGCAAATCAACGAGCTCCATAAGCATCTGCTCTTTAAGCTCTCGATCAAGCGCAGCCAATGGCTCGTCAAGGAGCAACACTTCTGGCTCACACACCAACGCACGCGCAAGCGCTACACGCTGCTGCTGACCACCAGATAATTGCGTAACTGATTTCTTACCAAACGCTCCGAGTCGCACAGTACGCAATGCATGAGCCACGCGGTCTTCAACCTCGCTGTCTATAGCACCACGAACTCGTAGACTATACGCAACGTTTTCCGAAACGCTCATGTGGGGAAACAATGCATACTGCTGGAACACGGTATGAATTTTACGCTTATGAATAGGCACATTGGTAATGTCAGTGTCGCCCAAAAAGAGTTTGCCGCTATCAGCCGACTCAAGGCCTGCAAGAATCCGCAACAACGTGGTCTTGCCACAGCCGCTTGGTCCAAGCAATACAAAAAACTCACCCGATCGAATTTCCAAGTTCAGCTTCTGCAGAACCGGTTCGCCGCTGCGATACTTAGTAATTCCTTCCAAACGAATACTTTTACTCACCATGTCTCCTCGCACGAGCTGACTTTGCACTCATACCGCCAAAAAATGCTGGAACAACCACATCAGCAAGTGTGCATGGGATAAGAACGGCGATCAATAAAAAACTAAAGACAAAACCCATATGTTGGTACCAGTCGCTAAAACCATGACTGATCATATAGACCGTCGAGGCAAAAGCACTGATGAAGATATGAGCAAAGTGCGCAGTAGTAGCATATTTCTGTTGACCATCAGAATCATGAAAGCTCATGACTATACCGTTTACAACCCCAACCACCAAAAAGAGGAGAATCGTCGTAAAGTGGTCTCTGAAGCAAAAGTGGAAATGCATGGGAATACCACACAATAACCCGCCAAAGTACGGCATGATGGCGTCAGAAAGCGTACAAAATACCGCCGGAACAAACATGCCCACGCCAAGTGAGCCGAGAAGCGACCCCCCGTATTTGCGAAATACGAGCACGGTGCCAGTGGCAGCAAAAAGAATATGAAGAAAATGTAACGTATGGAAAAGGCCATGAAGTTCTCGATAACTCGTTGGATTAGTGTACCCAAACAAAGTCAGGAAAACCAAGCTCAGCGCAACGGCAAAGACCGCATACGGAAAATGGCACAACAACTCATGAGAGATCGAACTTGTATGACTGGTGGTGGTTTCAGCATGACAACATGAACCGGTTGATGGTTTACTCTTCTTTTGCATGTGCTACCCCCTCAAATATTCAGCGTTAAAAACAAGGTCCGTAGTGTATCACATAAAAAACCGCTATACCAGACTCATAGACCCTACCCAATAATTCTAAATACGCCCCGAAAGTCTCGACCTGGTGGCGCAATTTCTATAGCAACCTCCTCAACCAATGACTTTTCAGAACCTTGGTATACGTAATCTATAAAATTATCCAAGGCTTCGCTGGCCCCAACCGCATATATCAATACCGACCCACGCTCTTCAAACTGCACTGTCCCTTCAATGTGAAACTGTTCTGCATATTTTCGTACGTGCTCACAATAACCAACGCTT
>JAUPVI010000042.1 GCA_030917105.1 Candidatus Babelota bacterium | reverse complement strand
TAAGCAACATCCACGCGTAAAAGAAACGCAGAACTCATCATACGCTTCATCTAAAAAAGCCTCGTCATACGCTTGATCTAGAATGACGAGCCGAGAAGCCTCTGCTTGGACCGCAGGGAAAAAAATATATCCCAATGTTATCAGTGCATACATTATTTGTGCATGATACTCAATCCGAGAGTTCCACCACTCTGTCTGCCTATACTTAGTAAACTCACTAAAATCAACGAACCCTTCGCGCGTTTTTACATTAAGCTCCAAGAAGCCTTGCCATTGCGACACTAAATCAAAACGGAAACCTTCAAGCACCATATAGGGGCGCATTGAAAAACTAACCTCTGTTGCAAGTTCGCTGCAGGCCCACGAAATACTTCCAAAAATGCTCCCTTTTGTTATTGCTTCTACGAGGAGAGGACAGACAGATACCAGACGCAGAGCAATACGATGAGAATTCCAGCTTGCCAGAGAATCCCACCAGTCTAAGCATTTTTGGCTTAGATCAGCAAATTCCCTAAGAATATCATATGCACCCGCTCCCTCTAATTCGCTACTACCAAAACTTGAGGGAATGGTACGCAAAATCTGAATACACCGAGATATCTGCTTTATTAGTTCAGGACGGCTTTCCGGACGTTTCAATACCTCCAACGACACAAACGCTTGAGATGTATTCAAGCCCTCAGATGCCTGCAAAGCCCCGAGGCTTATAAAACCACAAAGACATAAGGTTTTTATTGAATTCATACGCCCAAAAATCTCCCTTAATAACTTACTGCTATAATCAATTTTTTCTAAAAAAAAATGAACCCCACCATAAATTGGTGAGGTTCATTCGATAAAATGTATTTTGTAGCTCCTAACGCGCAACGCGTTGGCGAGTAGCTGGACCGTATAACCGAGCCAACCAAGAATCTTTGTCTACCGCGAGTACGAAGCTATTGCCCCATAACGCAAGAAAAAGACACACTACAAACGGAATGGTTACCAGAATTACTGCTGTTAACACTACGGCTTTACACGCAAGCCATATACTCATACATGCCTCATCGACAACCCCATAGCATTCAACGAACAACCGTCAAACACTTCCCGCTGCCTTGAAGATGCCCATACGGCATTCTCCTGCTCGGCTCTTCCAGAGATCACCCAAATCATCAGGCAATCCCTTGAGTACTACGGTGAGCATGCGCATTCCTGAAAGAAAAGGCTTTAACCGGCCAGTAGGCAGCCAAAGCTCTTTCTCCGCACACTCGTGGGTACACGATACTAAAAAAATTTATTTTCCTGCCTCGGCCACAACAGCGCCAGCTTTATCATTCAAGTGCATCTTTTGTTCGCGGGTCAACACTTTCTCTTTAATACGAGCAGCTTTACCAATACGATCGCGTACATAGTAAAGTTTAGCACGACGAACATCACCGCGACGAACCAGCTTGATTTCGCTGATCACTGGAGAGTAGTAAGGATAGATACGCTCAACAGGAATATTGTTAGATGCGATACGGCGAACCGTGAAACTCATCGAAGCACCAGCACCGCGGATTGCCAAAACATCACCTTCAAACAGCTGGGTACGCTCTTTGTTACCTTCTTTTACGATTTGGGCCACTGATACGGTGTCGCCCACGCGAAAATCAGGGAAATTGCGTTCCACTACGCCGACCTGGGCAATAGTCTCTTTGGTTAAATTCATCGCTTTCATGCTAGTCCTCTTTAATTACGTAATCAATTATAGAATGTTGTTATAACATAGGCTCTAGTATAGCCGGTCTATCTACTTTTACAAGCGCATGTCCGGGTTCTGTCTTACCAACGTGATATTGTCACAACTCTACCAAAATGAAAATGTCACTCCTTAAACTGTTGCTTTCAAATAACCATAGGCAATGAGCGTGCAAATTTTTGCCCGACCCATGCTCAAGAAAAATAACCCCAAAAAAACCTAAGAATTCTTTATGGTTTCTTTCCAACGCGCAGCCGACCTCCACCAACAAGAACCTGTACGTATACAAAAAGACGAAAGAAAGAAGCGCTGCGCGTAAGAATCTCAAAACTATGGTCGATTCTCACGACACTGCAGTACAATGTGATAGCAAACACATACAAAAAAGACTATGCCATGAGCCGATGCATCATCATTACAATCATCATAGCACTGAACGCAGCGCCCAGGGTTGTCGCTGCCGACGGACAGCCGAGAACATCTATTGCGCCCTTGCCCGCGGCGCTCAAAGAAAAAATAAGTAAAACTCCCATCCTCGTTATTGTCCAAGAGGGAGACTCCCCTGAATATTTTAAGCCTAATCTAGACAATATTCCCTTCTGCTCCATTTATGATGCAACCGGCAAAGAAATAAAAAAAACAGACGGATCTTATGCCATATGGGAAAACGACGGCATAGATTATTCGCTCATGGCCCTCACAAAAGATGGCGATATCCTCTGGAAAGGCACCATAACCACGCAGCAAAATGGTGCTGTTGAGGCATCGGTAACCCCAGGGGAAATGCAGGACCGCGTTAAGGTGCTGGGCAGTCGAGCAATTGAGGAATTATTCTGGCGACGCTTGAGCAGCTTTATTTTCACCTGGCGTCACGTCGTAAATGAAGACGGAAAACCCATAAGAAAAAAAAAGTTAATTAACAACTATGAGGCTGTCTTGAAAGAAGCGGACTCAGTTCCACCACTTCACGAGCTTCCCGAAAAAGTAGCAACCTACATCAGGGTCAATGCTCGCCTCTCTAAAACTCTTCATTCTGTCATAAGGGGGACTGTCGAAAACCACATAACTAATGAAAATTTCGGCGTATTCTATCTTTTTAAAAACCAAGAAGCATCTGCCGCCCCTCTGTTGATCAAAGAAGATGGTAACCCTACGCAACTCAATGATATCAGCGGCAGACTGTTCAAGGTCACCGGCTGCGCCATCAGAAACAAAAAAGACCCGGCCCGCCTCTTTTGTATTCTCAACAGCCCTTCTACGCCAACGGCGGAACGCGGGGAGCCGCATGCTGCCGCAGGAGCAAGCTCTCTTCCAGATGCTTTTTTCAGCCCAGCAGCAGCGGCGACCCGGGCCTATAGCCAAATATTAATAGACGTCCCCACGGGAGATCCAAAGGACCCCCTCAAAAAATCCAACCGTACCAATATCCGCGAAGCATGCAATAAAACCGCGGGCGCTACTTACTCTTTGCAAGAGTTAAGGGCCCTATTTCAAGCAGCATCGGACGGCGAATATGTAAGGCCATACGATCTCAAACACAGCGCAGCCAGCGGAAGATTTGGACGACCCAGCCAAGCTTGGCAAGGAAATTGCCTGGAAAATATTAATCGCCCAGAAAATGCCTGTTGCGGCACACGCGCTTGGGCTCTTCACATGAACGGAAGAACCCAGCCTCACATTCTCCTGCTTCTGGACCCGGACAAGATCCGATTTTGCGACCTCTCCCCCGCAGATGTCGCAGGACTCTGCGGTGATCGTATAGTCGGCCAGATACGGAGTGCCCTTGAGGTCGAACGCGAAGAAAATGATGACGGTTCCTACACCCCATGGCACGTTGCTTCAAGCCGCTATCTTGCGATACGGCATTCGGCCGCGGTATTTGAATTTAACGGTCGACAACTCCCTCTTTCTTGCACGAACAAAAGCAGTGCAGGGGGCGAATGCTGCCTGCGCCACGCTGCACAATCCGGAGCCATAACGCCAATGACACCAGAAAAGAGCGCAGAACTAATAACTGCCTTGGACATTCCAGGCCAAGAAGGAGAAGATACGGACGCTTATGCGGTCCTTGTACGTTGCGAAGGCACAGAATACTTCCTGCTCTTATGCACAGAAGGAATTCTCGCCTATAATAGGGCAAATCCCGGGCCCTGCAAGGCGGAAGACCTCTGCGCCGCAGCCGCAGATAACAAACCAATACAAGTGCTCTCGGCCGCTCGTGTTCAACGCAAAGAAGCTCGCGTCCAATTCTACTGTCCATGGGAAATTGCGCCCATTCTCGCTCCTTAGTGTCAGAAGACTCGACTAAATAAGCGCATTGATTTGCATTATTAGAAAACATTTAGTAGATTGTTGTCCTCGTAAGGAGCTGGCATTACCAGTTTCACGTCCCACTACGCTCGTATCCCGAGCACTCATTACAAAGGAGGCAAGAGCCTCTTCCCGCCGACTTTTATTATTATTATTTTATTGAGATATTAGACCTGGTGTCACAACGCAGGTCAGTGAATTATTTATGCATACGAAACTATTAGACAAAAGCCACCCTACCTACCTCCATAGGGAGAAGACAACATCAAACTCAACCGATCTGCAAGGAAACAAGACTATGTACCATGCAATTAATCGGCTTTTAATCCACATCAAAAAAGAGCTCATCACTCACCCAAACGCCGCATTCTACCTCACTCTGGGCACCATAACATACACGTTAGCGGTCCAACCAGACGAGGATGTTACCGCGCATAGCGAATCTCTTGCCAACTGCCTCGCACACATTCTCTTTATCAATTGGGACGCATTGCGCAACCGCGCAACCAAATTCTATTGTGTCACCACCAGTTATGAAGCAGAATCAGCACAGGTCACAATCAATAAGACTCTCGGCTTTTTTCAAGCGCTTGGCGCCCCAGCTCCCCGCAGCCAGGACTAACTATCAAACGACATACTAATTATTAAAACGGATGATGATGAAGCAGCCTCTGTCACTCATTTGCTGCTAGCCTTCCCAGGTCAAATTAAAATCTACCACCGCATACCCGGCCCCTTCTGCCTTACCACCTTCCCCTATAGCCAAAGCAGTTCAAAATGTTGACTTTATTACGGTTCATTGCAAGAGCAGCAAGACTCGAAGCAATCCAGTTAAATACTATAAAGCTACCCTGGATTGCCGCGCTACGTTCGCAATAATAGCTAACGCTGTCTACTGCGTTATGAGCTAATTTAACTCTAATAACATACGCAGCCATTTATTTTATTAATGAGGAACAATTATCTATGAAAAATGCCTTACTTTCACTAAAAGCCATATTTTTTGCCACCATTATCTACCTCGGAGCACCAACTCTCCGTGCAGCTGATAGCAGCCTACACCCATTCGGTATTTTGGATTCTATTAACGAAAATGAGGAATACAACCCTACCGCCAAAAGAAATACCCCACCGCAAAAAAATAAAAAAACTGACAAGCAAGCGAGAAAATCAATCGCTCACAATGAATACGTAAAATGGAATAGTGGGTTATCTGAATTGCCGAAATACCTTCGCCCAAACCAAAAAAATAGTATCATAGACGAGATATCTGAAACGGATCTTGCTTTTCGGTTTGGCAAAAAAGAACCGCTGACCCTCGCACATGACCGTCTGGGAAATCTATATTTTTGTAAAATAATTCCTTACCTCAACAACAAAATTTGTTACCCTGTTGATGTTTCCGGCGTTGTCGGCTCAGTAGCAAAAATGAAGAACCAGGAATCCGCTTATGGTCATCTTTACGAAATCAAGATGTACATAAACTTTTTGATAGTACACTTAATTTTACTACACATAAAAAATTTGTTGCGCAAATATCGCTGCTTCTTAAAAGTAGACGACATCACCTACTATCTGTACATAAGCCAGCGATCGAACCAAAATGTAGATAATCCTATCATAGCAACTGTTGTGAGCGGAGATGCCAAACCTAATACTCATTTGGCACATATCCTTCTTGCACAGGGAAATAATCTAGCAAATCGGCTTGAGTCGAAAGTCATTCTTTTCTACACCCGCAATTGCTGCTGGTGGAAAAAATCAAAAAACGCTGACATCTTAGACCTCATATACAACACAGCAAAAGCCAATACATAATCACAATTTACAGCTCCGGTCATCGAAGACCACTACCACACCACGGTGACCGGCAGCCGTACACCCTAAAATTCAAATCCCACAGCGTCAACTCACTTTTTTAATGGAGACAACAAGACACTATGAGAAACATGCATTCTTTTTTTATTGCCCTGCTTTTTAGCCTCATAACTACTATGCATTTTGCACATGGCTCAGACACCCCAGAAGGCCACAAAACCCTCGCTGATTTTATGGCCCCGCCAGTAAATGCTACATGCATCTCTGAAGTACCAGCCAATAATACCACCACCATCCTGCAGAATAACTTACACTTAAGCAAAATTCTCTGCCATATTCAGAGCAGTATAAAATCCGGATCATCATGGATATTTTGTAGAGAAGAAGCAGTCTATTCTTTAGAAATCGCCGCCGAAGACAATCAACAGGTCATTGCCAGAGAAGAAAAAACAAAGCGAGTGGAATACCTCATTAAATTGCTGCCCGCGCACATAAAAGAATTGAAAAAACAACTCACGCATTACAAAATAGAGTTTTATACGAAAGAACCAGCATTCTATGAACTGACTACCAGAATGCATCAGCAAAACAAAGAACTATGCTCCATCCTAAAAAAAGTCAAATCCTGACAGAAGACTTCTGCAATAACGCCGGATCAAACCGTACGCACAGTCACTATCGGCTCGGCTCAAAATAGCCGAGCCAGCGATCAAGAATAATTGCTACAGCCGCACGAACCGAAAGATGGTTGTAAGCTGAAAATCCATGAATCGGAGTCAAGACAAAATCACAGGTCTCTAAAAGTTCCTGCGTCATCCCCTGACCGGTACCAAAAAGCAACGCGATCGGCCGCTCACTCTGCCAAGCAACTGATTGCTCATCAAAGGCAAGCGAACGCACTCCCTGCACTGGACGCGCAGAAGTAGCAATTTTAATTGCGTTCTGGCCATTATGCTGCGCCGCTATATCGGCTTCAGCCTCGGCAAGGCTGTTGACTACCTGAACACACCTCATGGCGTCAAAGCGATTTTCGTTGTAATTACGACCTTGGTCGGTGTGCCAAAACTCAAAAAAAACGCGCAACAGTTCTTTTTGATCATGAAGAGGCGTCACCACATAAAATTTTTTAACCCCATACGTTGCGCTAGTACGGGCAATATCATGTACGTCTATAGTTGTCACTGATGTTGTCCCAGGAACTGGATCTTTACGCCCAATAAGAACCTGATCATGCATCAAAACAACATAATGTGCCGGTATTTTCTTTGCTACCGCCTGCCGCAAGGCAGAAGACAGCGCACTCGTACGCAGCCAAGAAAAATGCTCTTGTACCGTGCGGGTTAACGCAGTATCAGTCCGCCACTGCTCAATGCGCGCGTGATCACCGCTAAGTAATACTGGCGGCACTGACTTGCCGCACCATTCATTTGGCTGACCATAGGCCGGAAAGTCAACAAACGGCCCGGTAAAAGAATCATGCTCAACCGACTGTGCATCTCCAACAATACCCGGCACATAGCGCAACAAGCCTTCAAGAAAAACCTGTGCTGGGAGATCGCCTCCCATTAACACATAATTCCCAATACTTATCTCAATGCCGTTGTAATGCTCTATGACGCGGCAATCTACCCCTTCATACCGGCCACACACCAATACGAGGTGAATAGATGATGAGGTACTGTCAGCCATTACTGCTTCCCCAAAATACTCCGCTGCCATAGTCTGACATGAACGTTGCGTTAAAAGCTGCCCTGACGGCGTAAAAAATATAACTCTTCCACGGCCGTATCGCGCAAATGCATCATCAATTGCCGCCGCTACTACCGGCGCTTTAAGCACCATACCGGCCCCCGGCCCACACATAGGGGTGTCAATGCGCTGCTTAGGCGCCACATAGTCAGACAACCGCAGGCAATTAACCGACACAAGCCCAGATTCCTGAGCACGACCAAGAAGGCTTGTCTTGAGCCAGTTTTCAAACAGTTCTGGAAAAACGGTCACAATAGTGATAACGCACCGAGGCTGAGTCATAGTTTTCTTCCTTAATAAGAAAAGAGCCCTCTTTTTTATGAGAGGACTCTTTTTTTGCAAATACTTTGTACGAGTTTACCGCACAGAACGTACACTACTCTAAGATCTCGAGTACTGCGCGCTTTTTCTCTTTAGTTGCTGCCGCATGAACCAATGTTCTAATTGACCGAGCGGTTCTACCCTCTTTACCGATCACTTTCCCAAGATCTTCGCTCGCAACGCGCAGTTCGATAATTGTCGCCTGCTCACCGCTAATTTCTGATACTTGTACCGCTTCTGGCTTATCAACTAGTCTCTTTACTATGTGCTCCACGAGATCTTTTAACATGGCTCATCTCCTTCT
>JAUPVI010000041.1 GCA_030917105.1 Candidatus Babelota bacterium | reverse complement strand
ATGCCACCAGTCACAATAAACGAATATGTAAGCGACGCCCCCCCCGCCGGGTGCATAGAAAAAACACAATCGCTCAAACGCGCTCAAGCCAGTGCCACAAAAGCGAAGGTGGTAATGCCAGACACCAATACAAGCCCGTCCCCTAAAGCCAAGCCGAAAATCAACACGTCCGACGCTCTCGATTTCAGTAGCGCTTCTACTGGTAGTACCAGCAGCCCACATCACATTGTCAGCACTCCGATACCAGCCGGCAATCTTCTCGGGAACGGCAGCGGCGACAGCGCCCAAACAATCATTTCCTCCTCTGCTCCGACAAAACTAACCAAACATTCTGCCCTGCCACTCATTGGCTTTAGTGGAACAGCCGTCGCCTTCGCATCGGCAATGCTCTACCTCCAGCGCCAAGACCATATAATAACTACATTCTTGAACAGCATCATAGATGCAAACGGTCAATCCCTTGCTCAACGCCTTATCGATGCAAACACCCAACGAAGCGACGGCACACAGCAAGAAAATATCGCAAGAATTGAAAGAGATTTTAATCTCTCACCCGAAAAAATGGCAGAAGCGTTGAGACTTCTTAAAAAACAAAGGGGGCATCGCACCTTACGCAATGGCATGATTATTCCACTCGCCATTGGCCTTCTCGGGTCACTTGCAACAGGGCATGAGTATTTCAAGAAAGATTAAGCTTAAAGTGTAGCAATTACGAACGCATCAGCAAGTTCCACGGCACTGCCAAAACATCAGGCTCAACCCAATAACAGTCAGCCCCGCTGTACACAATAATGCCAGGCATTACTTTTTGTGGCCCACTTGCATACGTTTCGCGAAATGCCCTCAGCCCTCGCGCATCGTGCTTGCCGAGAACGCTGCTCACTTTTATTTCAATAGGGTAGAGCGCGTTACCATGCTCAAGTACCAGATCGACCTCAGCACCGCCATTTGTACGCCAATGATACTGGCCCACAGAAAATGGCACGGCCTGTAGCACAGAAAAAAGCATATTGCTTATGTACGTTTCAAACAAAAAACCAAACATTGGATGACCCAAAAGATGCTCGGGCGATGTGATACGCAATAGCTGACATGCAAAACCAGTATCAATAAAGTAGCCTTTTGTTTTTGTCGTCACGCGCTTAATGGTATTGCCAACAAATGGACTCACATCGCGCCACAAATACGTCGCTCGGACAATTTCAAGCCAGCGCCGTGCAGTCGACCCGTGAGCCGCTATATCACGCCCCAACTCAGTATAATTAATTTCTTTTGCCGTAAGCGCCGCAAGCAATGCCACAAAGTGCTCAAACTTCATGAGCTGTTCAACGTCAGTCTGAGTGCGTACGTCACGCTCGATATACGTCTTTAAATAACCAGAAAAATAGCGGCTAAACCAACGCTCATCCTTTCCCAGAACACCCGGGTACCCACCGCGCCACACCGCTTCTGTAAGAACCATGCCCGAGACAGTACCCCCTGCTTGTAAAATAACACTTTGGGGATTAGTAAGATAATGCTCAAGCCAGTGCTTAGGGCTGGCCCCTGAATTCGTCATGGAAAAATTTTGTGCTACCTCATAAATTATCATGGGGGTCAGTTCGATGATTACCACCCTTCCCGCCATACTTTCTGCGACGCTCTTGAGTACGCTCAGATTCTGAGAACCAGTCAAAAAATACTGGCCCATAGCGCCTGACTGGTCCACTTTAATCTTTATATATGCCAAAAGTTCCGGGGCAAACTGAATCTCATCAAGAATAACTGGGCCATCAAATTGACTTAAGAAGAATGCTGGATCTTTCCGTGCCGACTTTACGTCTTCAAGCGGATTAAATGTGATCACTGGATAATCAGGAAATAAATTCTCCAACAGGGTACTTTTTCCTACCTGGCGTGCCCCGACAATGAGAACAACCTTGCTATTTTTGGCAGCATAACGGACTTCTTCTTCAATATATCGCGAGTGATATTCACGACTTTTATACATAACAACCCCACAATTTACCTCACAGTTCTTGCATAGTATGCACAAATTGTGAGGCAAAAAGCAAGAGCGCGGGGTATTAGCCTCGTTGTTCAACCGACACAATCGAGCCCGCAGCCCCCTTCTCCACAATAAAGTGTACGGGGAAGTTCTCTTTAAAAGTTGGCAGGTGAGTCACCACAATAATTTTGGCAAAATCTTCCTGCACTGCGTATAGCGCCTGCATCAACTGAGCAAGACCTTCTTCATCCTGAGAGCCAAAGCCCTCGTCGATGATAAGAATTTGCAGATGGGCACCAGCCCGTTTAGCAAGCAGTTTAGAAATGGCAATACGCAAGGCAAAGTCTATGCGGAATGCCTCGCCACCAGAGAACATTTCATACGGCCGCACCCCCATGACATCAGCAATTTTAATATCAAGAGTTTCACGCGCACCGCCCCGCTTGAGATCACGAAGCGACTCAATAAAGACGTGAGCTTGGTTGCTACTCAAACGGGATAACAATTCATTGGCTTCAAATTCAATCTCAGGAATCGCTTGCTCAATAAGCAAAGCCTGAATACCATTTTTACTCCAGGCTTGCGCCAGCGCAACGCAATCATATTGGCGAGCCTCCAGGGCCGCCACTTCCGCTGCCCGCAGCACCATTTGCTTTTTCTGCTCATCGAGCCGCATGCGTTGTGCCGTCACCTGCCCTTGTTTTTTAACTGCATCTTCTTTTTGCTGGCGCAGCGCCGCTCCCTTTTTTTCAATTTCAGCAAGCGCCATTGTCAGACGTACCCGTTCTGCTTCACTTGGCAACAAAGCGCACAGCGCTGCTTCTTTTTCTACCAAGAGCCGCGCCGACTCCTTGATCTGCCGACGCTGGGCGTCAATATCCGCCCGTTGCGACGCCAGCTGAGCCCGGCGCTCATCAAGCCGTTCTATTTCTACTGCCTGCTTTTCAGCAGCAGCAATCTCTTGTTCCAACAAGGCGTGTCGCTGCTCATCATATGCAATATTCGCTCGCTGTAGCCCAACTTCTTTTTCTTTCTGTCGCAATTGCACCAACTCAGAGTCGTGCACCAATAATTCACGAGCATCGAGTTCAAATTTACTTTTTTCGGCCACTACCAAAGCAAGCCGTTCCTGCAGCATTGTCGCCTCGCTGGTTGCTTTGGCGAGAGCCTCATCAACCGACATCAACCGCACCTGCAAATGAGCATGCCGAGCGGCATTGACTTCTTGCTGGCCACACGCAGTTTGTAACGCGCTTTGAAGTACCTCTCCCTCTTTTACCTTGGCATGATCTTGAATCAACAATGTCTTGAGCGATTCCAGAACTCGCTGCAACCGTGTTGCTTGATGGGCTACAATACCGGCCTCTTTATGAAGTTTTTCTTGCAAAAATTGCTTGCGCTTGGATGAGAGCATCTGCTCACACAGTGGGCAGCTCGGGCTTTCATCACCCACCATTGCCGCTTTATGGCTCAATTCTTGCTGCTGCCCACCCAGCCATCGCATGCGGGGAACATAGGTATTATAAAAGGTTTTTCTCTTTTCAAAGCGATTACGAACCAACGTATATGCAGCCATCTCTTCTGTTAGGCGAGCCACTTCACGCCCTCCATCTTCCTGCTGGCGAGTAATAATCGCAATTTCAGCAAGAAGCTGCTCTCGCTGAGTACGCAGCTGCTTTTCAAAGCCTCGTGCCTGCTGACAGGCAAGGTCAGCCGCCTGCAATTTTTGCGTTAGTTCATGCTGTGCAATAGCTAATTCCTGCTGCAGTTTTTGCTCCCGCATAAAAATGCTTTTCTCTACCACCATTGCCTGTTGCTGCAGTGCCAACGTTTCGCGCTGCAGTCCACGTGCCGCCATTTCTTGGGCCCGTAGTTGTGACAGCCATTCTTGAATTTGCCCCCGACTCAAAAGTCCCCGGGTTACCGCCACATCGCGCCGATAGGCAGCCACTATCGCACCCCACGCACGCCGCTGCGCATTCAACGCCGCATGCTCCTGCGCAAAGCTTTCTGTTCGCAACTGATACTCTCGTTGTTTGGCAGTATACTGTGCGTACGATTCCTGAAGTATCGCCCGATCTTTTTCTTGAACGGCAATTTCATTCATACACCGCACAACATCAGCCGTCACAATCTGCTCCTGCAATACGACTGCATCATAGGTCGCAAGTTCCTGTTCGTCACAGAGGATAAGCTCTTTTAAGACTGCTACTTGCGCGCTATAGTCACGGGCACGTTCAAGCGCACGAGTTTGCAGCGCATCGTACTTATCAATCCCCAGAATAGCAGTCAGAATCTTTTTTCGATCTTTTGGCGACTTTTGAGAAAATTCATTAGCATTGCCCTGTCGCAAATACGCAGAATTCACATACGTGTCATATTCAAGGCCTAGAATACGATTAATAACCTCTTGCGTCTGACGAATTGTTTTGTCGGTTAGGCTGTGAAACTGCTCGGCCTGCGTATCATAAACGCTAATATCAAGGGTTACATACGGCTTATTCCCCGGCCGCATAGTTAACTCACGCCGCACGCGGTAGAGTCGGGCATCAACATAAAATTCAAACATCACCATCATCGAGCGAGCCCCGAGGCGCAACAAGCCTTCGTCAGGCTTTGCCGTCCCGGTTGTCTTACGAGCCTGCCCCCACAATGCCCAGGTCATAGCATCAAGCAGGGCCGATTTGCCATGACCGTTGCGGCCGGAGAGGCAGATAAGGCTGTAGCCTTCAAATGAGATGAGTTGGGGAGTTGCCCCGTAACTCAGAAAGTTGTAAAGCGTTATTTGATGCGGGATCATACGGTCCTTTTTGGTTTATGGCGCCCAGTTTATAGGCAATACGGCAAAGAGCGCAAGTCTTCCCGCGACGACACCACACCCCCTCATTATAAAAAGCGAAAAAACGTTCATTCTAGGCTTATTTTTCAAATACTATTTACAATAAGAATAGTTCATCTACATACTAAGAACATATCAAGCGTTGGGACTAACACATCCGGCTCTTGAGGAAAAATGGAGAAACGTATAATGAAACGTAAAAAAGTGCAGTTACCTGCGCCGGCCTACCTTTGTAGTGACGCGCTAGGGCAACAGCTGGTATATCGCCAGCGTTCAATTCATGAAATTCATGAGGGGCCGCTGGGCAGCGCAACCGACTTGCAGAGCTCACCAAAAGTCCAAGCCGCGTTGTATTCAGCACAAAAAACTCTCGACGAAGCGCTTTTAAGCGCCGTTCAGAATAAATGTATCCCTCAAATGATAGCCCGCATTATCGCGCAAGGTGCAAATATCAACGCTTTGTGTGGCGGGCTATCCCCTATCGTTGCAGCTATTTTAAACCGTGACGTAGAAACGGTCACTTTTTTGCTCACCCGTGGCGCTAACCCGGTCATTCCAGATGAATACGGCAACACGCCTCTTCATGTAATAGCAACCCATTTGACCCCCAAAACATTAAAAATGGCGCATATACTCCTTATCGCTGGAGCACAGGTTGACGCTCAAAACGACCTCGGGCAAACACCACTCCACCTTCACGGCAAGGCCGGCTCTCTGTACATACAATTTGCCCATATACTCATTAAAGCCGGTGCCCGCCTTGATTTGATTGATATCAAAGGAAACGAGCCGTTTACCCGGTTGCCAGAAAAGCAACGGCAAGAGTTGATGCGGTTTGCGCTTTTTGCGCTATTTGATCGAGAGTAACGGGCGGGGCAGCGTTTGCCCTGGTTTACCCAGACACCCGGTTGTCAAACGACTCCCCTGCTGCTAAGCTATACCCTGTATCCATAAAAGTTGGTTATTACAGGGGTTTTCATGCTTTTACTTCTCCAATTACTTCTCTTTTCACTTCTTCCAATCGTGGCATCGCCCGCCAGTCCCGTTCCAGCGGCGACACTTGATACCACCAAAGCAGAATCGCTATCCCTCAGTAAAACACCTCCCGCACCAAAAAAGCGCGTTATTGGCTCCGCGTGGCAACAAGCGACACAGTGGGTCTATTTACCGAGCATTGATGACTCAAAAAACCCGCAAAAACAAATTTCTACCCCCGCACCGGTGGGAGAAGAAAAGACAGCACCAACACCACCAGTTCCAACACAGCAGCTAACTCCAGAAAATTCTCAGCAATTTTTGGCCGATTTGCAGGCGGTACTTGATGAAGACTACGATGATGAGTATTATGGCGATGATGACCTTGAAGCATTCGAAAACTTACCACCGGTGCAGCTTTCTCCGCAAGAAGAAGCCGAATTTACCGCCTTTTTGATGAATGCATTCCAAGGAAACAGCAAATAACATCGTTTGAAACTATTTTCACTAACTTAATGACTTTTCTGGTCATCTTGGTAAAGACTTAACCGACAGGTTTATTTCGTCGTGCATCTTTTACAAGGAGGACCACCATGTCCACTCAATTGACGATATCCATAGAGCTCATTACATTTATGCAGTGGGTTTTAAAATATAAAAGTGATGCATTTGCAGCCTTCATCGCGCAAACTGTCGACACTGACCTTCGCGAGAAACTCATTGCGCTTTCGCAAGACACGCAAATCACTGTTTCTTCTAACAAATTATACGAGACTCTCAGCAACTTCATGCGCTTTATCGAACACAATCTCCAGATCAGTGGGCACTCGGATGACTCTTTCCTTGCTGCGCGCCGCTCGAAAAAGAAAGCTCGCGGGAGCCGCGCTGGTTCCCATCGTCATCATGCACCAAATTGCACCGCGCATCAAAAAGAAGTAGACATGAATGAAATCCAAAGCATCCAGTCGCCGACGCAGCGGGTTCTGTATGAAGCGCTATTCAATAGTGAAACCAATTCAGAAAGCGGCGTAAATTAGTACGGAATAGTAGAACCTTTGCTCAACATCGCAGGCTCTTTCTCTCGTCGCTGCATTTTATTCTCGCGTGTTCTTTGACAATATAGCCAATCGAGCCGCTTTTTCATCTGATTTTTCCTGAAGTTGGGTTATAAGTCGCTTTATTTTTGCCTTATCACTACGCAAATCCTCCGTTAATGCGCTGAAAGCGCTCGACGATTCTTTAGCTTTTTCACGCGCTGCTACTACCTTTGTCCATGCCTTTCTCTGCACATAATAAGCAAGAAGCGGAAATAGCACTGAGGACGATACGCGCAGCGTCGTAATAGCCGTCTCTTTATCATTAAACAACCGCTTCAAAAAACCGCGCCCATGCTCGTCTTCACCAAAAAAAATATTCTTAAAATCGATATGATTCGAAATCTTCATCTGCAAAACATTTATCAGCGCCAACAAAGTCACAGAGGTGGTAAAAGAAACCGCATCCTGGTACTTGTCTTCCGCAGAGTAAACATCAAAACGAGTCTGCCCCTGTACTCCACACATGCTCATGCATGAAAAAAGCAATAAAATTCGCATGTTTTTCATGACTCATCACCCTCATATTTTTGTACCAAAGTAGCTAATTGTTGCTGATGAGCTGCATCTTCAGCCGCCACTTTATCCAGTACATCTTGATACCTTGTTTCAGCGTCGTTCATCGCGGCAGGAGATGGTTTCGTATGGCGCACAAGGAAAAACCATAAAACGGCCGGGCCAAAAAGACGGACCGCTGCTATTGCCGTATCCTTATCCCGAAACACACGCTTCAAAAAATTACGTCCATTCTCATCTTTACCAAAAAAGATCTTTTTATAATTCTTCTGATTAGTAAGCATTTCTAATGCATTAAAAAAAACCACCGCATGAAAAGCCTTCTGCAGCCCACTGCCTTGCATTTCAGACTTTCTGCGGGGTTGATCCAACGATTCAAGTCGTGCAGTAGCACTCCGCGTGATAAGCAACGCCTTTGTAGATTTCAAGGCCTTCAGTCGAGCAATATCAAACTCAAGCTCCCTGACCTCTATCTTCAAGGCCTTGCGCTCTGTGAGTGGCCCGTATACTCGATTACTTTCCTTGCTGGACAGGCCTCTCTCGCTAGCCGGAGAGATTCCCCCTACCATGCTCAGCATACACCACATACATATAATTTTAGCCGTCACCCAGCCTCCTATGTATCTATTTATGACTTTATCCGCTCTGTAGCGCGGGTTTTAAGTATATACAATACCATCATCATACTGCAACTAATAGCAAAGAAGTACAACGGCATAACCAAGACGGAGCCATTGTGCAGAAGGCCAATAATAAAGGTAAAAATCGAGGCAAGCATGTAGTACATAAACCCAAAAACACTCGATGCCGTGCCGCTGCACCAG
>JAUPVI010000040.1 GCA_030917105.1 Candidatus Babelota bacterium | reverse complement strand
TTTTCACCAAGGCCACCAAGCGCTTTACGCACTGCTGAAGGAACCCCTTCCGCAGGCTGACGAGAATCAAGAGACATGCTACCGAAATCGACGACAGTTGCGTCTGATTCCTTTGCTAAATTTAGCAACGAGTCTTCTTCTTTATTTACTACCAAGTCAAAGAAAACATTAGCCTTTTCTTCACTCTTAAAAGAAACACCAACCGCTTTAACCGACCCTGGATCTTTTACCATTTGACTGCGTGCTTCTTCGTATTTTGCCAAAACTTCTTCGTCCGATACTGACACTGTATCAAAAATTTTCTTATCGAATGATTGGGCAACTAATGCTTGCTTCAACTGATCTACAAGCTTCACATACATTTCCTTGTACTCTGCTGTTTGCTCGATGCCTTGTGCCTGACCCCAAATAGCAATCAACTTTTGTTGAACCATTGCATCAAGCAATTGTTGACGAATTGGTTCAGGTGCTGACTCATATGAAGTAATACCAAACGAAGCGAGATAAGGATTTGCTTTCATTGCTTGATCGGCGAACTCAAGGAATTCTTCCTTGTGCAGTACTGGCTTGCCGTCGATCTTAACTAACACTGGATCGTTCAGATTATTGTGGGTTACGGCATCGCTATTACTGCCATTTCCATTTGATTGACCCCAGAACTTACAACCGCTAATGCAAAGGGCTGCGCTTGCGCATGCCGCTAAAAGCAATAATTTTTTCATACAAAACAACCTTTATAAAACGTAGTATTATACCTCAAGAGGGGGCGATACTAGCATAGTCTTTTCATGAAGTCATCACCTGACACAGCAAACGCATTTACACCATATACTTTCATGTTTCTTCGCAAATGCTATAGGATGATTTTCTTATTCTCAATCAACGTGATTTATATGAACAAGCCATTACATTTTATTATTACTGCAATCATCATCGGCCTACCAAGCCAGGCAACCTGCAATCTCGCGCTTGCAAAAAATATTGCCAGTGCTGCCAGCATTGGCAGTGGAACGTACGGAATTTTGAAACTATGGCGCACACGGAAAGACCGTCGATCCATGCCCCGAAAAGTTGCACAAATCCTGGCAAGCCTAAGTCTTGTTGCGCTAGGCGCATATGGCTTAAGCAACACTACATCGACCCCAAGGCGCACTACCCGCACGCCACAATCCGCATCAAAAGAAACAGAAATTTCGCAGATCACTGCAACACCACCAACCATGCCTATCAACAATACACTAAGGCCATCGCCAGAAAAAAGCCCCGCAAACAGTGCGCCCGAAATTTTGCCGGGACATCAGACGCCAAAAACAAAACATACTCTAAATAGAACTGCCCTTGCAGCAAAAAGACAGCCAACCAAAAACACCCAAAATAAACCAATTGATGCCATTCCCTTTCCACAACTTCTGCATACGCCGCTACCAAAAGTCGCTACGCCCCCTCGCGAAGAAAGTAGATCCACCGGCCTTCCTTCTGTCGACCTATCAGAAAACAACGCCTTTAATGAAAGCGACGAAATTAAAGAACCGGTGATTGTCGAAGCAATAACGGCGCACGTACCTAGCGTCGAGCACCGACCCCTTCCAGAAATTGTAAAAGAAGTAGACCTCGGACCAGGATACCACACCCCGTCCCCACGCCGCCCAATCGCTCTTGCTACTCAGTCGCCCGCTGCACCTAGCATCTCAACGTCACCGGCGTCTATCAGCGCCGTTCCCTTTCCAGGCCTATTAACATCACTAAAAACTGTCCCGTTAGCATCACCCACAGGATCCCGCGCATCCGCGTTTTCACGCCCGAAAAGCAGCACACTGAAAACACGGCCTCTTCCAGGATACACAACACCAGTCCAACATCGTAAATTGAAACCGCTCACCCTGGACTCTTTTAAAATTGAAGGGTTCACCGAGGCCTTCGGCAAATTCCTCCACACCACTGGAAAAAACCAGCTAATGGCGGAGATTTTTGGGAGTACTGTCAGCAGCAAAGTCACCCCAAACGCCCCCAAAGTAGACCATAAATCCATAGCCAGCGCCCTTTATAGCTATGAAATTTATAATAAAGAAAAGCAGCCCATATCAGACAGACTCAACGAATTCAACCCTCAGTTCTTAGAAGAAAAATTCAACTCGTTCCAGCTTGTCTCACGAGATGAAATGAAGTTCATCAACCAGACTGACAAGCCACGCGCATTCAAAATAAAGAGAGAGTCTGGCTTGCCCGAAGATGCATATGAAATAGTAATATGGCTGGACGTTATTTTTGAGGGAGGGCTCAGCGAGCATGATGCCAATGACATTCTCGGGCAAAAAAAAACCATGCGCATAGATGAAGGTCCTCGACCATATCCTCCCTATCTGCCTAACGTAAAACGTCGGTTAGATTTTTCTAGCGTTTCCTAGCCAGGCAAACATTTTTTCATTTTAGGTATATGACAAAACAAAAAATAAGCACTTTGGCTGTTTTTTCAAAATAAAAAAAATTTCCTCGGTGCAACAATCACTTCTGAGAGCAAACAAAATTTCGATTTTCTTTATTTTTTATACTAATGCGATAGAATATGGCCCAGGCCGGTTTCATGGTCATTACAAAAATAACGTAAAAATTCACTACACTAATCGTTATAATAAGAAGGAAAACGAGTATGTTCAACGCATTATACAAAAAAGCACTCTTGGCCGCAGTTGCCGCCGCTTCGCTGACAATAACTGCACAAGCTGCAACAGCCGCTGCTCCACAACAACCAACAGCCCCGGCCGCCGCAGCCGCAACAACCGGCGTAACTGCAAACGCAACTACAAATGCAGCCGCAGACAAAAAATGGCACAGCATCTACACTGGCAAAACAGCTAAATTCCGTACTCTTACCGGTGCCGCTGTATTAACTATTGTTATCGCTGCGCTGGCTAAACGCCACTTGTTAAACACAGACACAGACAAGAATTTAATTGCATTCTTCTCAACAGACGCAAATGGCCTTTCATTCTGGGACCGCTTGAGCGCAAATGCAAACGGCGAACGCATTAAGTTCCTTGAAATTTTGATTGTTGCCGGCCTGATCACGGTAAGTGGTTACGAAGTAATTACTCAAGGTCGTGACTGGAGAAAAGAAGTGAATGCCGCTAACGCTGCAAGCAAATAACTACATTTCCAAAAAAGGCCCGCAATGCTGCACAAGCAGTGCGGGCCTTTTTTTTTAAGAAGGGCCGCGCCTACTAATTACTCCGCGCCCTACCTACTACAATCCAAAGGGAAGCAACCATGAGTCAGACTCAAAAAATTTCACTAACTAGCGCCATATTAATGAACATTAATCTTATGGTTGGAGCCTCGGCATTCGTAAATCCAGGGTACATGGCAGCATATGCCGGATATGCCAGCTTTTATGGTTGGTTGTTCGCCGGCGCTCTTTTCTTCCCAGTAGTATGGTGTATCGCCCAAATCACTAAATATTTCCCACAACAAGGCAGTTTTTATTCGTACAGTAGCAACACAATTTCCCGCACTGCTGGTTTTATCAGCGGCTGGATTTACTTCCTGGGATACGTGAGCATTGGCTCGCTGCAACTTACATGTTTGCTCAAAATCATCGCCAACAACTTTGCTATCCCATTTATTAGCACGGTGCCGGCCGCTTTTGGTATCGCCCTTGTTGCAATGCTCGGCTCGTTAAGCATACGCTCGCTTCATATTGTTGACCGTATTCAAAGCATGGCAACCATTTATAAGCTAGTGCCACTTTTCTTAGGCGTACTCTCACTACTTTACTACTTTTCGCCATCAAACACGCCGGCCATCTGGAGTAGCTCACCGCTCGTGCTTATCCCAACAATCCCGATGGCAATTTTTGGCTTCTGGGGATTTGAAGGAATCTGTAGCGTCAGCGACCTCATAGAAAACAGCAAGCGCAACACAAGCAAAGCTATTTTCCTTGGTTTTGGTTTTACCGTACTCATTTACACATTGTTTCACCTCAGCCTGTTAGCCATCATGGGGCCAGAAGCATTGGCACAACACAGCGCTTTTGGTTTTGTACACTACCTGAACATCAGCTCACCGCTCGTCGTTAAACTCCTTAGTTTTGTTGTTATGAGCGCTATCATCATCGCACTGGTTAACGCAATTTTTGGTGGTATAGTTGCAAACAGCTCAATGCTATGCGCCATGGCTGAAGAGAAACTGTTATTCGCATCATCATTTTTTGCCCGTCGCCTTCCAAACACCGGTCGTCCTCTCGGCGCGGTGATTGCGCACTGTGTCGGCATTATTTTTTGTATAACGGTAGTTGCAAATGACGCAGTTCTTGCAGCAATGTCAAATATCGGTGTCTTGATCGCCTTTTTCCTCACTATTATCGCCCTCTTCCTCCGCACTCGCACGGCAAAAGGATGGCATAATGTAATTGCCTGTGCCCTTGGCCTCGCCTCATGCATGGTTCTTGGGTACTACAGCTGGCAAGGAATTGGTGCTACAACTGTCGCCCGCTTCTGGGCAATTCTGCCGATGCTAGTAACAATTATCGCTGGCTACCTTATGTATAAATACACCGCCACCAGCGGACACACACACCGCACTAGTGTTGCCAAGCAAGCCCCAAAAGCTCGCACGGGAATACGCAAAGCTCCTGCTAAAAAACGTCGTCCATAAAAACTAGCGGTAAATCAATGGTAACCAGCTTCAAAACTGGTTACCATTTCTCCTCTGACCCATTATCGGCTATACTGGCCACATAAAGCTTTAATCGGGGGAGAATTATCCATGACTAAGAACTATTTGTCGCTTATTGCCTGTGCCGCTATAACACTATCGTCCACAACCGGTCGTTGCGCCAGTACTCCTCCTGCCACAAACGAATCAGCCGCCAACACCCCCGCAAAGCCAATCTTTATCCGCGCTAAAGATCACGTCAAAAAAAATCGCCGCGCCTATGGCGCAACAGCTGCCGGCGCAGGCACCCTCAGTCTTCTTGAGATGTTTCGTAAGCGTAAAAACGGTAAAAATTACTTCCAAAATGAATACGGCAACAACTTCCTCGGCCGCTTAGCAAAACTTGAAGGCAGAGCCTGGAAAGCTGCACTCCGCGGCGGCGCAACAGCTACTGCACTGGGAGCGGGCGCTTATTACGCACTCAATGGTGACGATCAACTGACAACACCAGCTTCTGCCGGAACACCCGATGGCAACAGAAACAATGTACCTCACAGAAGCGGCCCGATCGGCAAAGATGGCGTGATGGCTGTCTGGGATAAACCAGAAGAGCGGCCGATTTATGCTACATTAAGGGAGAAAATAGCCACCCTCCCATCTATTTCATCAGTCACGCCTGATGAAATAGAAGAATTTGTTGAAACAAAAAGAGCCCTTCTTAAAGCAAGAAGAGCCAAATTAAATGCACGGTTAGCCGCAAGCGGCTCTGCAACAGAGCACGATGTTCTATGGGGCGAAGACAAAACACTCAGTAGCAGATCTATTTTAGAACTTATTGACATCCTTGCTCCGCACGAAAACTCGGAGGAAGTAAAAAATTTTATGAAGGCAGTTAATGAGGTGGCAGATCTGGAGAAGGCTCTTAAGGAAAATGCTAAGAGAAAAATAGACGCCCTCGAAGCAAAAGCGGCTGAATTACGGCTCTCTGAGGAAGAAGCTAAGCGAGAAAGTTTTTATGAATACAGCACACGAACCGACCAAGTATTTGAGTCCGTAAATAAACAATACGAAGAAAAAGAACGAGAACTCACGACACAATTAAAACTGGCGCTTGAAAAACAGGAAAAGGCTTCGCAAGAAGCTTGGAAAAAACACAAGCCAGCACAAACTCACGAACCAAGCCTCCAAGACAAGATTGATATGCTGCGTGCTGCGCAAAACAAGCTCATAGCTTTGCGAACTTCCAGTATAAAAGGCGATTTTGAAATCAGGATGGCTCAAGATGATGTTCAAAAGCTTTCAACTAAGGAGGTAACAGAAGCCTTGGCAGTTCAAGAAGCAGCTTTAAAACAAATGCAAGAAAAAGAAGAGGCATTTGAGGATGCCTTAGCAAACTTAAAAAACACATCTGCAGCAGCAGTTCTCGACAAATATATCGCCGTCCTAAGCGACATTGAAACACTTGAAGAAGCTGGACTGATGAGCAAACAGCTTGCAGACTGGAAGAAGGAAGTATTAGAAAAAATAAAGTCTAAAGACACCAAGAATAAACATGTTTCTGCGTATTTCGCGAAATGGGAGCAGTCGGCCCCACGCGATCAGTATTATCACGGGAAAAAGCTTGCTAATGACCCCGTTGCTCGAGAAGGGGAAGCGAGCCTTCGCTCATTAAGAGATGCGCAGCATGCCCTTACGCGCGAGAGTAAAAGTCTTGCTGAAAACAGAGAGTACGATAATATATATAAAGATGCTGAAAACAAGTACGATAGAGCTTTTAAAAATTTTCGCGATAAGAAGGCGAAAATTACCACCGAAATAGAACTTGAGATTCGGCCTTATCTCATAACTATCGGTGAACAAAAAGCCCTAGCTGGAACCGGAAAGGTTCCGACAAATGAAGCTACAAAAGCCGCCCAAGAAGCCATAAATGCAGCAAAGAAAAGCAAAAACGAACGTATTGCTGAGGAAGAAGGAAAATTACCACATCATCCACGAGAAATCTCCGAGAAGGCATTCACTTCCCTGAGCGTCATTCGGCATTTGGAAGCAACCATAGAAAACCAGCGTAAAAAGCTTGGCCTCCAAACTGCGGATATAGCCAACGATGACGCGCTCCGTCGTGCTCTCTGGACAAACTACGTAAGATTATATCGCAAGCTCAGACCTGAAGGGCCGCTCGTTACAGCTGATCACCCAGAAACAGAAATTACGGGACAAGAAAACCTGTATATCACTGCGCAAACGCGAGACACTAAGAACCCGGATGTTAAGAAGCTTCGCATGACTCAAGCAGCATTGTGGGAGCTAAACAAGCTTAGCGCCGAGTCTACTCACGCGAACGCAGCTTAATCTTATCAATCTTCCCCGTCGCCGTCATGGGCAGATCGGTCAAACAGGTTACTACGCGCGGCACTTTATAAGCGGCGAGGTTATCACGGCAAAAAGCGGTGATATCGGCCGTAGCTACCCGTGCACCCTCACGAAGGGCAACATACGCTATCGGCACCTGGCCCCCTTCTTCGTCTCTGGCAACTACTGCCGCTTTAAAAACTGCTGGGTGGCGCAAGAGAACGTTTTCTACCTCTTGCGGATAGATATTAAAGCCTTTATTGATAATAAGATCTTTGCTGCGGCCAACGATGGTAATAGAGCCATGCATATCTATTGTCGCCAGGTCACCGGTATTCAACCAGCCTTGATGAAGCACTTCGGCAGTTGAAGCCGGCTCTTTGTAGTAGCCCCTCATGATATTATCGCCATGGGCCCACAGAGTTCCCACCCTGCCAGCCGGCAACAAAGCGCCTTCCGCATCACGAATCTGGCACGAAACGCCAATAAGCGGCTTTCCTACCATGTTTGTTGGGCTATCTTGACCAAATCCATCAACCGCAATAACCGGGCTTGCTTCAGTTAAGCCATAGCCGCTACAGATCCTTCGGCCATAGACCAAAGAAAAAGCCATACGAATCTTATCTGGCAAGGCGTCCGCGCCAGAAACAAAAAGTTTTATAGAATTAAGCGGTGCATTCCGCATCATAACCAAAAGGCCATAAAGCGCCGGAAAACCAAAAAAAACGGTTGGCTTAGAAGCCAGGCCTTGCAAAATAGCCCGGCGCTCAATTTTGGAGACGGTAATAATCGTCGCACCCATCATAACCGGAAGCCACATACTGGCGTTTTGAGAAAATGCATGGAAAAGGGGCAAAATTGCCAGAAATCGCTCGTGTTTACTTGAGCCAACCACACGCTCAAACCGCGCGCGAACTTGGATTGTGTTTGAAATTACATTCTTTCCTGAAAGGACGACTCCCTTAGGAACTCCGGTCGACCCGGAGGTGTATAAAATAACCGCAGACTCCTGGGACCCGCGCAAGGCAAGTGGCAACGCCTGCATACGACGCGTGCAATCTGCCGCATCATAGGAAAATTCCCACAAATAGTGATCAAGAACAATAACAGACGCCTTGCTGGTCGTTTGTGCTAAAGCCACGTCAAGTTGATCTTGAAGACTCATAACCGTAATAATAACAGTTGGTTCTGCATCGCTTAAGATACCTGCAATTTCGCGTGCATGAAGATATACGTTTAACGGAACAACAACCCCCCCAACATGCCACACGGCAAAGT